>QHUF01000367.1 GCA_003221075.1 Gemmatimonadota bacterium | reverse complement strand
CGTGCGCGGTCAGAACAACGTGCAGGGGGCGTCGGACGTCGGCGCGATCCCCTTCGTCTACACCGACTATCAGCCGGTCGGGGACCAGAAGGTCCGCGCGCGCTTCGCCGGGACGTGGGGCGTGCCAGCGGAGTCGCTGTCGCTCAAGAGCGGCCTCATGGTGACCGAGGTCGTGAAGCCCGAGAGCGGCGTGCGCGGGATGTACATCATGGGTGAGAATCCGGTCATCTCCGACCCCGACATCGCGCACGCGGAACACTGGTTCCAGGAGCTCGAGTTCCTGGCGGTCCAGGACCTCTTCCTGACTGAGACCGCGCGGTACGCTGATGTCGTGCTGCCGGGGGCGAGTTTTGCCGAGAAGACAGGCACTTTCGTCAACACGGAGCGTCGCATTCAGCTCACGCGCAAAGCCTGTAGTCCACCCGGAGAAGCTCGCGGTGATCTTGAGATTCTGATCGATCTCTCGAACCGTCTGGGACTCACGACGCCGTTCCGAGAGGCTGAGGAGGTCATGCGCGAGATCGCGCGCGTCACGCCGAGCTGGGCCGGCGTCACGTATCCGCGACTCGAAGGCGCCGGTTTGCAGTATCCTGTTCCGGACGCCACGCACCCCGGCACAGCCTTTCTGTTCGACCACGCGTTTCCCACCGCCGATGGCCGCGCCACATTCGTCGCCGTCGCGTATACCGACCCCGTCGAGCTGCCGGACGACGAGTATCCGTTCGTGATGAATACCGGCCGCCAGCTGTACCATTGGCACACCGGCACGATGACGCGGCGCGCGAGCGGCCTCGACGCCCGCGAGCCGACGGCGATCGTCGAGATTCATCCCGAGGATGCCAAAATGCTCGGCGTCCGGGAGGGCGAGCTCGTGCGGCTCACGTCGCGGCGCAACTCGATGGTGACCGCCGCGCGGATCAGCGATCGCGTCGCGCGCGGACAGGTGTTCGTGCCGTTCCACTTCCGCGAAGCCGCGGCCAACCTGCTCACCAACCCCGTGCTGGATCCCTACGCGAAGATGGCCGAGCTGAAGGTCTGCGCTGTGCGTGTGGAGCGCGCGTGAACCTCGGGCTCAAGGGACGGGTCGCGCTCGTGTGCGGGGGGACCCGCGGCATCGGCCGCGCGGTCGCGAACCTGTTGACCGAAGAAGGAGCGGTGGTCGCGGTCAACGGCCGCGACGCCAAGACGGCCGCCTTTCCGGCCGATGTGACGGTTCCAGCGGAAGCAGAACGACTAGTGCGGGACGTGGCGAAGCAGTTCGGTCGCCTCGATGTGCTGTTCTGCAATGCCGGCGGTCCACCGGCCGGGCCGTTCAAGGACCTGCCTGCCGACGCCTGGCAAAAGGCGATCGAGCTCAATCTGCTCTCGACGATCCATCTGGCCCGCGCCGCCGTGCCGATCATGAGCAAAGCGAAATGGGGACGGATCATCTGTCTCGCATCGATCGCGGCTTTGCAGCCAGTGCCGGGACTCATTCTCTCCTCGACCGCGCGCGCCGGCGTCCTCGGCTTCGCGAAAGCGCTGTCGGACGAGGTCGCGAAAGACGGCATCACCGTGAACAGTATCTGCCCGGGCTTCATCGCCACTGAGCGTATCGAAGAGTTGTCGAAGGCCCGCCCCGACATGATCAAGCAGAGAATCGCCGAGACGCCGATTGGCCGGATCGGCACACCGGACGAGCTGGCTGCTGCCGTCGTGTTTCTAGCGTCCGAGCGAGCCAGCTATATTACCGGCGCAGTACTCGAGGTTGATGGCGGTCTTACGCGCTCGATCTTCTGACCTCGGCCTTTTCCCTAGTCCCTAGTCCCGAATCCCTAGCCCAGAGCCCATGCAAGCGATCGTCAAGGAAAAACGCGCGCCCGGTCTGACCGTGAAGTCCATGCCAAAGCCGACGCCGGGCCCCGGTGAAGTCCTGATCGCGGTCCGGCACGCCGGCGTCTGCGGCACTGACCTGCACATCGCCGACTGGAACCCATGGGCGCAGGGGCGCATCAAGCCGCCGATCATCGTAGGGCACGAATTTGCCGGAGAGATCGAGTCGGTCGGTGACGGCGTCACGGGGCTCCGGGCTGGTCACCTCGTCACCGCCGAAGGCCACATCGTCTGTGGTCACTGCCTCCAGTGCCGCACCGGCAACAGTCACATCTGCCAGAACACGCGCATCATCGGGGTCGATCGCGACGGCGCATTCGCCGAATACATCACGATGCCCGCGAGCAACGTGTTGACGCTCGATGGGGGAACCATCCCCACCGAGGTCGGGGCGATCATGGACCCGATGGGGAACGCGTTCCACACGGTGCTGACCGGGGGGGCGGAGATTCCCGGCAGTACGGTCTTCATTGTGGGGTGCGGGCCGATCGGGTGCTTCGCAGTCGGCATCGCGCGCGCGGCCGGCGCGACCAAAGTCATCGCGTCGGACGTGAATCCCAAACGTCTCGCGCTCGCCGCCACAATGGGCGCACACGTCACCATCAATGCCAAGAGCGACGACGTCGTGAAGACGGTGCTCTCCGAGACGGACGAAGAAGGCGCTGACGTGGTATGCGAGATGTCCGGCGTGCCGTCGGCGCTGCACCAGGCGTTCGCGGCCGTGCGGATGGGCGGGCGCGTCCAGCTGCTCGGAATACCGGACGGGAACGTCCCGATGGACTTTGCCAATGAAATCATCTTCAAGGGGATCACGGTGTACGGCGTCATTGGCCGCAAGATGTACCAGACCTGGCACCAGATGCGCCGCTTTCTCATCGGCGGCCAGTTCGATCCCCGACCCGTCATCACTCACAAGTTCCCGCTCGCAAAAATCGACGAGGCCCTCGCGGCGATTCGCTCGGGCGATGCCGGCAAGGTCATTCTGGAGATCGTATGAGCTTCATGGGGCAGCTGCAGGACGAGCTGGCTGCTGCCGTCGTGTTTCTAGCGTCCGAGCGAGCCAGCTATATTACCGGCGCAGTAGTCGAGGTTGATGGCGGTCTTACGCGCTCGATCTTCTGACGTCGGCCTTTTCCCTAGTCCCTAGTCCCGAATCCCTAGCCCAGAGCCCATGCAAGCGATCGTCAAGGAAAAACGCGCGCCCGGTCTGACCGTGAAGTCCATGCCAAAGCCGACGCCGGGCCCCGGTGAAGTCCTGATCGCGGTC
>QHUF01000366.1 GCA_003221075.1 Gemmatimonadota bacterium | reverse complement strand
GAGCAGGCCTTCCATGGCCAGCTTCACCTCTTCCACCGCCTCGTAAATGATGCGGTAGGTGCGGATCTCCACGCGCTCGCGGTCCGCCGCGGCGCGCGCGTTGGAATCGGGGCGCACGTGGAAGCCGACGATGATCGCGCCGGAGGCACGGGCGAGCAGCACGTCCGATTCGGTGATCGCGCCGACGCCGCGGTGCACCACTTCGACTTTCACCTCGGCGGTCGAGAGCTGCGCCAACGCGTCCGCGAGCGCCTCGGCGGGGCCGCCCTGGTCAGCCTTGATGATGATCCGCAGGGTCGCCACGCCGCCGGCGGCCGCTTCGGCCATGAAGTCTTCCAGCGTCTTGACCCGGCCGGAGCGCCGATGCTGCGCCTCGCGCTCGAGCCGCTGCCGCTTCTGCGCGATGTCGCGCGCGGCGGCGGCATCGTCCATCGCCAGGAAGCTGTCCCCCGCTTCGGGCACACCCTCGAAGCCGAGGATCTGTACCGGAGTGGAGGGTCCGGCGTCGGCTTCGGTGCCGCCGCGCTCGTCGTACATCGCGCGCACGCGGCCCGAATACTGGCCGCAGATGAAGTCGTCCCCCACATGCAGGGTGCCGGTCTGCACCAGAATCGTGGCGAGGGCGCCCTTGCCCGGATCGAGCGACGCTTCGAGCACGGAGCCCTGCGCTTTCCGGTCGGGATTCGCCTTGAGGTCGAGCAGCTCGGCCTGAAGCAGAATCTGGTCGAGCAGCGCGTCGACGTTGGTGCCCTTTTTGGCGGAGATCGCCGTCATCAATGTGGTTCCGCCGAATTCCTCGAGCACGACGCCGTGCGACAACAGGTCCTGCTTCACCTTCTGCACGTTCGCCGTCGGCAGATCGATCTTGTTGATTGCGACGACGAGTGGTACGCCGGCGTTCTTGGCGTGCGAAATGGCCTCGATCGTCTGCGGCATGATCGCGTCATCCGCGGCGACGACCAGCACCACGATGTCCGTCACCTGGGCGCCGCGGGCACGCATGGCCGTGAACGCTTCGTGGCCCGGCGTGTCGAGGAACGTGATCTTGCGGCCGTCCTTGAGCGTGACCTGGTAGGCGCCGATGTGCTGCGTGATGCCGCCCGCTTCCCCCGCCACAACGTTGGCTTTGCGGACGTAGTCGAGCAGCGACGTTTTGCCGTGGTCGACGTGACCCATGATCGTCACGACCGGCGGCCGCGGCTTCAGTGTCTCGGCCGCGTCCTTGGTCTCTTCGGTCTGAGTGGTCGCGTACTCTTCTTCCCGTACTGCCTGGAAGCTGAACGCCGATGCGATCAGCTCGATCATGTCGAAGTCGAGCCGTTGGTTGATCGTGACCATCTGGCCGAGCTCCTTAAACGCGAACGTCACGATCTGCGTCGGGGGCACCTTGAGCGTGTTCGCGAGCTCGGAGACGGTGATGAACTCCGTCACCCGCACCAGCGTCTTTTCACGCTCGCGCTCCTCACGGCGACGCTCTTCTTGCGTCTCGCGGAACGTCGGCCCTTCCTCGCGGCGGTGGACGCCCTTCTTGCCGACCGGCGCCTTCAGCGTGGCGAGGGTCCGCGAAATGTTTTGGGCGACCGCTTCCTGATCGACGAGAGACTTCTTGCCCTTCTTGCGCTTCTTGCCCTTCTCGCGCCGGCGCTCATCGAGCGGCGGCGCGCCCGGGGCGGCTGACGCGACGGGCCGCGGCGGCACTGCGGCGCCTCCCCCTCCCCCCCCGCCACCTGGACCCGACGGCATGCCGCGGGCGACGGGGCGCGGGCGGACCGGCGTCGGGATAAAAGGCCGAGGGGGCGGAGACGACGGCGGCGAAAAGATCGGCGGCGAAGGAGCGGCGGAGGCCGGCGAAGGCGCAAACGTCAAGCTTGCCGCTGGCGCCGCGGGTTCGGCCGATACTTCAGCGGCGGCGGCATCGGCGGCGGCGACCTCGGCGGCGGTGCGACGGCGGCGCTTGGGGCGGTTATCGCCCGCGGCGACGGGCTCCGGAGCGAGCTCGACGACCTTGGCCGCGGCGCGACGCCGCTTGGGTGGCGCGCTGGGCTGCTTTTGCTTGCGCTTGTCGCGCTCCCAGCGCGCGCGCATCAGCGACACCTGCTCGTCCTTGAGCGGCGTCAGGTGACTGCGCACGAAGATGTCCATCTCCTTGAGCATGCCCATCAGCTGCTCGCTGGAGATGCCGAATTCCGCTGCTAGATCATGGATCCGCGTCGTTGACACTAACTCCTCGCTGTTTGCTGTCTGTCGTCAGCCATCTGCCGTCAGCCCGCGTGCCAGGGCCCGATCCGTGACGCCGACCGCCTGGACCGCCGGCCGACCCAAACCCGCTCCCAACTCTGATGCTACTGGTCCGCGCAGGACCGGAATTCCCTTTGCTTCTGCGAGCCTTGTGACTTTCTCCATCGTGCGCTGGCCGGCATCCTGCGCCAGCACCACGCACCTCAGCTTTCCGCGCTGCAAACCTGCTCGCACACCCGCTACACCGATGACGACATTTCCTGCCCGGACTCCGAGTCCCAACAGTCGGACAATCCGCGCACTCACGCGGACGCTTTGGGGGCCGGGGGGGCCGGGGGCGCCGGGGGGCCTGCCGTCCCAGGCTCCTCTTCTCCGCCTTCTTCAGTCATCTCATTGAGGAAGGCCATCATCTTCTCGGCCAGATCGGGCGTCATGCCCGGGATCTGGTCAACGTCCTCGCGCTCCAAGTCGAGAATGTCCTGGAGCGTCTTCTTGCCGGCCTGCTCGAGCACTGCCACCAGCTCGGGCGACAAACCTTTCATTTCGCTGAGCGCCACCTGTGTCACCGACGATTGATCCGCCGGCGGCAGCGGCGCGAACAGCGGGCCTTCCCCGCCGCGCTCCAGCCACTCGCGGCTCGAGTAGAGATCGACCTTCCAACCCGTCAGCTCGGACGCCAGCCGCACGTTCTGGCCGTTGCGGCCGATCGCCAGCGACAGCTGGTCCTCGTCCACGATCGCCTGAATCGTTTTCGACTCGGGATCGGAGAAGACGCGG
>QHUF01000376.1 GCA_003221075.1 Gemmatimonadota bacterium | reverse complement strand
GATTTGCACCGGTCACGAGTGTCGGCACGTGGCAGGACGCACACCCGACTTTCCTGAACACCAGGGCGCCCTGCGTGCCCAGGATCCCGAGCGGTGCACGCGTTGGCGGCGCGAGGAAGCGGACGAACGCATCGGCGGCGTCGAACTGCTCGGCGGTGATCTCCGGTTCGGGAAGCGGATCGACGCCGGCGGGGAAGGGAAAGCCGGCGACGATCTGCTCCGTCTCATTGCCGGGATTGGTGATGCCCATCTCCATGACGAACGCCCCCCCATTGAACTCGCGCAGCGTCGCCGCCTGTGCCTTGCGGCCGAACCGCCCGAGGCGGCCGTCCGCCGTCCGGTTTGGACGGCCGGAAATGCCGTCGCCGTTGAGGTCGAGCGGGTCTGCGCGCGCCAGAATCTCCGCGTCGGGCACCGCGTCGAGCAGGCCGAATCCGAACAGATCGGGTGTCGTGCGATGGCCGGAGTCGGTGGCCGCCGCGGGGATCGGCTCCGCAGTCATCTGCAGGAAATCGCTGTAGGCGGGTGTGATCTGTTTCTGAATGACCTGCCCGCCGACCGCGGCGAGATCGTCGCAGCCAGCCCCGGCGCCGTGAAACGCCGTCGCGTGTAGCTCGATGTCCTCGCCGCCTTCATCATTAGCACCACTGCCGCCGATGACCGGCTCCTCATGACAATTGGCGCAGCCGACCGAGTTGAATAACGGGCCGAGCCCCGTTGCCGGGGTGAATACCGTTGCAAAGACGCCGCGGCCCATCTCGAACTGGCGACGTTGCGCAGCATCGAGACCGGGCAACGCCGTGCCGAGCGATGCGGGCACGACCACAAACTCGGCCGTGGGCGCGCTCAGCGTCGACGGCGCGGCGGTCGGCGCTGTTCTATCGCAAGACGTGACGCCGATCAGCGTTACGACGAGCAGGGTTCTGGGATTCGGGTGCAGCACGCAGCCCTCCGGGAAACGGATGTGAAGGGCGTAAACGCAGGCTACGGGGCCACGCGCCAGCGACGTGGGTCATATGGGTTTTGTTCGGGCAATCACGGTATGTGACCATTTGCCGGCCGTGCCTATTTGTGCTTGATTTCTTCTACTTTATATGAAGAAACGGCTGGCCGGATTTGAAGAGCTGGTGCTCCTCGCCACGGCGAGCCTCGGGGAAGAGGCGTACGGCGTGACCGTGCAGCAGCGGCTCGAAGCGGAGACCGGCAGCGCCGTGGCGCTCGGCGCGGTCTACGCCGTGCTCGACCGCCTGGAGCGCAAAGGCTACGCGCGCTCGGCCTGGGGCGAGGCGACGCCGCACCGCGGGGGCCGCCGCAAGCGCATGTTCCACGTCACCGCCCCGGGCCTCACCGCGCTACGCGCGATGGGCCGCATCCGCTCGCGCCTCGCGCAACCGATTCCCAAACACGCATGAAAGGGGGCGTCGAGTGGTACCCGCGGCACTCTGTCTTGCGCTGATTCAAGGACCGCCACCCGAAACCGCGAGCAAGATCGTGGCGGCGCACGAGTGGGTCGCGCGTTTGGGCCGAGACATGGGCGACTCGATCTGGCCCGGCTTTCGCCCCGACACGATTCCCGTGGTCTACGTGGTCCGCGGCCAGGGGACGCTCCTCCTCGGCTGGCGGGGCGGTTTGCCGGAAGGATTTCTGCCGATCGCCGGGGTCGCCGGATCTGGCTGGCTGTCGTCGGCGGACCGGGGCGCGGCGAGCACCGGGACCGAGCTGGCGGGTCGTCCCACCGCGCAGGTCGTGGTGATCGACTCACTAGGCGTCGCGTCGCTGGTGGGACTCACGACGCACGAGGCGTTTCACGTCTTCGAAGTGGCTGCGAAAAAAGAGGGCAGGCGCTTCGGCCGAGGCGAAAACTCGTTTCTGGTCACGAGCTACCCCGTCTTCGATCCGCAGAATGAAGCGGGGATGGCGCTCGAGGGGCGGATTCTCGCCGCGGCCGAGCAGGCGGAGGCAAAAGTCCGGAAGCGCGCGCTCGCCCGCCAATTCCTGGCGGTGCGGGAATCGCGCCAACGGGCCCTCGGCACCGAGCTGGCCGACTTCGAGCAGCTCACCGAATTGAACGAAGGCCTCGCGGAGTACACCCTCGTCCGCGTGCTGGCGCTGGCGGCACGGCGACGTGATTTCCCTGACCGCGCTGGTGCCGTGCGATTGCAGAGTAGCAAGCTCACTGGTCTGCACAAGCTCACGGAGGATGTGACGCGCTCGATCCGGCTGCGCTACTACGCGACCGGTCCCGCACTCGGGTTACTGCTCGACGCGCTCGAGGGGCCGGCGTGGAAGACGCAGCTGATGAATCAGAACCTCACCGTGCAGGACGCCCTGGCCGATGCTTCGGGCTACCGCAGCCAGGAGTTCGCGCTGCGCCGCCAGGCCGAATCGACCTTCGTGATCGCCAAGCTGCGCACTGCGGCCGATTCCGGTGTGGCGGGGTTGCGCGCTTTCCGGCGGGCGCAGGTGGACAGCGTGCTCGCCGCGCCCGGCGTCCAGCTGGTCGTCCAGGCCACGTTCAACACTCCCGTCGTGCAGGACCGTCCAGCGCAGACCCTGCGCGCGGTCGTGGGTGCGGACTCGACCGTCCAGGTCACCACCGGCGCCGCGGGCGATGTGCGGATCGAGTCGCCGCTCGTCTCGTTGCGGGCCGCAAAGGCCGACGTCTCTCGCGATGGACGAGTGCTGACGGTTAAGATCAAGAACTAGTGGCCTCTTCTTACGACACGATTCCCGATTTCGGTCTCCTCTATGACAGCGTGCCGCTCTACGCGGCCCGCACTGATGTCGGCTTCTATGTAGACGAAGCGAAAGCGGCGGACGGTCGTGTGCTGGAGGTAGGCTGTGGCACCGGTCGGATTCTGCTGCCCATCGCGCGCGCCGGTTGCGCGATCACGGGAATCGATGGCTCGAAGCAGATGCTCGAGCGTTGCCGCGTTAACCTCGCGGCCGAGCCGGCCGCCGTGCAGTCCCGCATAAAGCTCGCGCAGCACGACATGCGGAACTTCAGCCTCGCCGAGCAGTTCGCCCTGATCATCGCGCCGTTCCGCGTCGTGCAGCATCTCACTACGGCCGACGATCAGCTGCAATTCCTCGCGGCGGTCGCGCGCCACGTCGTCCCGGGCGCGCGTTTCATCTTCGACGTCTTCAATCCCCGCTTCGACATCCTTGTGGGAGCGAACGGCGTCGAGCGTGAGGATACAACGGAGCAGCGCCTGCCCGACGGACGCACGTTCCGCCGTACCTACCGCATCGCGCGCGTGCGCTGGATCGATCAGGTGAGCGAGGCGGAGCTGGTCTACTACGTCGACGGCACGCGCTACGTGCAGGCGTTCGAGATGCGCTGGTATTTGGCGGCGGAGCTGCGCCACCTCCTCGCGCGCGCGGGCTTTCGCGTGCGCGAGATGTACGGCGACTTCGCGCGCGGGCCGGTGGTGGACGGGTGCCCGGAAATCGTGGTTGTGGCAGAATTCACAGGCTTCAGGGTGTGAAAACTACGGCTGAATTTCCGTCAGCGTGATCGCGTCCGCGCGCGCGTTGACCACGTGCTCGCGCAGGGCATGGCCGCTCGCCGTCGCCCGCACGGTCACGTTGCCCGGGGCGACGTTCGCGATATACGCGACGCCGTCCGCGGCTGTGGATGTCGCCGTCGAGCTCGGCAACCCACCCGCATTGTAGCGCACGGTACCAGCCGGGCTGCTCGTCACGGTCGCGCCCGCGACCGGCGCGCCCTGGCAGTTCCTCACGACCACGCCGATGAATCCGTCGCCCGCCACGGGAGTGATGCCGGCCGACGCCGCGAGCACTGAGAATTCATTGCTCGAGACCATGAGTACGTTGTCGGTCACGTTGGCGGCAAGAGGAACGGCCGGATACGCGTAGGTGTCGATGTGGTGACCGCTGTCTGAGATCGCGAGGTAACCGATCACCGGGGTTCCACCCGTCGCGATCCCGACGCTGTACTGGCCGGGGGTATCGGTCGTATCGCCTGCCAGGTGTGTCGTGTCCCCGGTGCGGAATGCATACACGAACGCGTGAGGTACCGGAGCCGGTGAAAGCACATTGGCGGTTACCATCCCGCTCACATTGACAAGAGGGGGCGCGATTGTGGGAAGCGCCTGGCCGAGGCACTCGAATCCGGGCGTCGGTCCGTTTGAGTCACTGCCGCACGCGGCCAACACAGTGGCGACGAGGGCGATGGGGAGCGTACGCGTGGCGCGATGCATGAATCCAACCTGTTGTGTGTGAGCGGAATCTACCCCCGAAACGCATCTTTGGAGCATGACCGAGAGCCCCAGCCGCGTCGAAGCCTTTAGTGACGGGGTGTTCGCGATCGCGATTACCCTGCTGATTCTCGAGATCCGGATCCCGCACGGCGAGCACGGGCTGTGGGAGGAGCTGCTGGCGCTGTGGCCGTCGTACATCGCGTTTCTGATGAGCTTCGTCGTCATCCTGATCATGTGGGTGAATCACCACGAGCTGCTGCGCATGGCGAAGGGCGTGAATTATCCGTTTCTGTTCGCGAACGGCTTTCTGCTCCTGACCGTGACGTTCGTCCCGTTTCCCACAGCCGTGCTCGCGCAGAACCTCGCAACCGCTGAGGCCAGGACGGCCGTCGCGTTCTACTGCGCGACGTTCGTCGCAAATGCGCTGTGCTGGAACCTGTTGTTCGCGACGATGGTCCGCGGCGGGTTGCTGCATCAGGACGTGACCGAGGAGGCCGTGAGCAAGGTGCGTCGCGCCTATTATTTCGGTGTCCTGGTCTATGTGGCGGCGACGGCGCTCGCATTCATTCGGCCGGTGCTCGGCCTGCTCCTCAATGTCTCGCTCTGGGGCGTATGGATCACACTCGGATATCGTGCGGAAGCGTCTGCCTCGTCGTCGCGCTCCTAGGCGCGGCCTGCAAGCGGGCTGACCGAGACTTCGCGGACTCGCGACTCGACCGCGGTCCGCGCGATTCACGCGTTTCTCGCGTTTCAACGCGACCAGCATCACGTGGCGGCGCACTAAGAAGCGTTGCGGCGCCGCCACGCCTGAGCATCGTCTTCCCCCACAACAATCGCGCATGGAGCTTGCAGCCCCCTCTGGTATCCCCCCAGAGGAGTCGCGATGCGTTC
>QHUF01000113.1 GCA_003221075.1 Gemmatimonadota bacterium | reverse complement strand
TCGCGCTTCACCGATCACTGCCAATACCATCCCCCCGAGAATGAGAAGACCTCCCAGACCTTGCGATCGTGACAGCTCTTCGCCCCAAAAGAACCACGAGGTCATTGCCGCGAACACGGGCTCGAGGCAGAAGATCAGCGACGCGCGCGCCGAAGACATGTGAGCCTGCGCACGCATTTGCCACAGCAACGCGATTGCCGTGGCCATCAGGCCGGTAAACGCAATTGCACCAATGAGCGCGGGCGACCAGAGCAGGCGAATCGACTCGAAGCATGCCGCGAACAGGCCCACGCCAACCGTCGTGCCCGCGATTTGTAGCCAGACGAGCCGCAGGGGATCGTAGCGTCGCGACAGCTCGGCCACAGCCACGATGTGCCCGCCGAAAACGACCGCCGTAATCATCGTCCAGAGGTCGCCGCGATTGAGGCCACCGGCATCGGGCGCGGTTAGGAAATAGATCCCGACCCCCGCGATGGCTAGCGCCAGCACCACCATCCATCCCGCGCGATGGCGCAACAGCAGCAGCCCAAACACCGGCGCGAGCACCGACGAGAGCGCGACGATGAACGCTGACCGGGCGGGGGTCGTGTACTGGAGCCCGACGACCTGGCACGCAAAGCCGCTGGCGAGCAGCACGGCCAGCACCGCTCCCGCGCGAAGCTCCGCGCTCGACCAGCCGCCACGCAGCTTGACGAACGGTGACAACGCGAGGGTCGCGAGCGCAAAGCGGATGCTGAGAAACGCGAGCGGCGAGCTGTCGGCGAGCGCGCGTTTGACGATCACGAAGCTCACGCCCCACGTGAACGTGGCGGCGAGCAGCAACAAGTCGGCGCGACGCTTGGTCACGCCAAATCCCGCAAATACCTTCCCGTGACCGAGTCGGCGATCTGCGCGACATCCTCGGGCGTTCCCGCGGCAACAATGCGGCCCCCCTGATCCCCAGCCCCTGGCCCCAAATCAATCACCCAATCCGCGCGCTTGATGACGTCGAGATTGTGCTCGATCACAAGCACGGTGTGTCCGGCGTCCACCAGCCGGTCCAGCACTTTGCACAGCACGCGCACGTCGTCGAGGTGCAGGCCGGTGGTGGGCTCGTCGAGGATGTACAGCCTCCGCACGCCCTTCGTACGCGCCAGCTCGCGGGCGATTTTCAGCCGTTGCGCCTCACCGCCCGATAGCGTCGTGCCCGGCTGACCGAGCCGCAGGTAGCCGAGCCCCACTTGCTGCAGGTACCAGAGACAGCGCGCCAGGCGGGGATGGCGGTGCAGCCGCTGGATCGCCTGATCCACGGTCCACTGCAGCGCTTGCGCGATGCTCGCCCCTTGCAGCTTGACGTCGAGGACCTCGCGTTTGAAGCGCGAGCCGCCGCAGATCTCGCACGGGACGAACACGTTGGCGAGGAACACCATCTCGATCAGCACGTGGCCGGCGCCTTCGCAGGCTTCGCACCGGCCTCCCGCAACGTTGAAGGAAAACGTGCTGGGCTGGTAACCGCGCGCGCGCGCGAGCGGCTCATTGGCGAACAGCGCTCGGAGCTCGTCGAAGGCCTTCACGTACGTCACCGGATTGGACCGCGGCGTGCGTCCGATCGGGGCTTGATCGATGAGGACGACATCCTCGAGGTACTCCCATCCCTTCAGCGCGGAGACGTCCCCGACGGGCTCGCCGAGGTGCTGCTTGGCGGTATGTTCGCCCCGCAGCCGTCCCTCGAGCTGCCGGTACAACACGTCGTGCACGAGCGTCGATTTCCCGGAGCCGGACACTCCCGTAACCGCCGTGAGTGTGCCGAGCGGGATCCGAAAATCGATGCCCTTGATGTTGTGGAGCCGCGCGCCCTTCACGTCGAGCCAGCGTGCGGCGGGCCGGCGTGCCGACGGCACACCGATGCGCTTTTCGCCCGACAAATACTGGCCGGTGAGCGTACCCGCCTCGCGCACCGCGGCAGCCGGTCCCTGGTAGACCACCTGCCCGCCGGCCTCGCCGCTCGCAGGGCCGAGCTCGACCATCCAGCTGGCGGCACGCATGGCCGCGAGATCGTGCTCGACGACCACCACGGTGTTCCCCGCGTCGGAGAGTCGCCGGAGCAATCCCAGAAGCCGGTCCACGTCCGCCGGATGGAGGCCGATGGACGGCTCATCCAGCACGTAGAGCGTGTCTACCAGATGCGATCCGAGAGCGTTCGAGAGCGCGATGCGCTGTGCCTCGCCGCCCGACAGGGTACGCGTCTGGCGGTCGAGCGTGAGATAGCCGAGGCCGACGTCGTTCACGAAGCCGACGCGCGCGCGCAGCTCACCCAGAATGTGGTCCGCCACGTGCTGTTGGAACGCCGGAAGCTCCAGATGCTCCAACCAGACCGCGAGATCGGCGGCCGTCAGCGTCGCCGCCTCGGCGATCGTCTTGCCCGCCACGCGCACCGCAAGCGATTCGGGCTTGAGCCGGGCGCCGCCGCATCCGGGGCAGGTCTTCGCGAGCTGGTACTGCCGGAGGAACACGCGGATGTACTGCTTGTAGCGCTTTTCCTCGAGCCGCTCGAGGAAGGGAAAGATCCCCAGGTAGCGGCCACCCGTGTTGTGGAGCAGGAAGTGTCGTTCGCGCGCCGGGATGTCCTGCCACGGGGCATCGAGGTCGATGCCGCGGGCACGCGCGGTCTCGCGCAACAGCCGGCGGCGTCCCTCGTAGCGGGGCTTGGTCCAGGGATCGAGCGCGCCATCGGCCAGCGGCGCCTTGGGGTCCGGGACGATCAGCGACTCGTCGTACTCCAGCACCGCGCCGAAGCCGTTGCACGTGGGACACGCGCCGCGCGGGTTGTTAAAGGAGAAAAGCGCCGGCGTGAGCAGGGGCGCGGCGCACCCGCAGGCCGAACACGCGGGGTGCTCGGAAAAGCGCCGCCGGTCACCGTTGTTTAGGGCCAGCGCCACACCTTCGCCTTCGCTGAACGCAGTGGCGATGGCATCGGCCAGGCGGCCACGGTTTTCTGTTGTAGCGGCGATTCGATCTACTAGGACAAGCACGTCGGTTCCGGCGCGCACGCGTTCTTCGGCGCCCTCTTCATCGAGTCGCACCACCTGGCCATCTACCTGTGCACGCACAAACCCGGCCGCCTGCAACTGTGTGGCGATTGCGACATCCGGACGATGTGCAGACGAAGGCAGGGGGAATGCTACGACGACGTTTTGCGTGTCCCGTGTCCCGTTTCCCGTCAATACGTAGTCAACAACCTCCTGCACCGTATCCCGTTTCACATCCTGCCCACATTGCAGACACGCCTGCGTGCCGGCGCGAGCCCACAACAACCGCAGGAAATCGTTGATTTCGGTGGCGGTCCCGACGGTCGAACGGCTCGATGTCGTGGGGTTCTTCTGTTCGATCGCGACGGCGGGGGACAGTCCCTCCATCGAATCCACCAGCGGCTTCGGCATCCGCTCCAGGAACTGTTTGGCATACGTCGACAGCGATTCGATATAACGCCGCTGCCCCTCGGCGTAGAGCGTGTCGAACGCGAGCGAGCTTTTCCCCGAGCCCGAGGGGCCGGTGACGACTGAGAGCGCCCGGCGCGGGAACTCGACGGTGATGCCCTTCAGATTATGCTGGCGTACGTTGCGGAGAACGACGCGCTCGGGGGGATGGCGCATAACCCCCAAAAATAACAGCTTTGGCCGCTAGATGGCCCTCGCCCTGACCCCGCGGCTGCTTCGTCGTGGCCTCGAGTTGTTCGCCGCCATCTCCCTCGGTGGAGTCGCCCTGCTCGTTTCGTACTACCTGATTCGCTTCGGCGATCGGGTGGACGTCTTCCTTACGCCGTTCCTGCGACTGCACTGGGGATGGATGGCTGTCGGCCTCGTCCTGGCCTCGATGGACTGGTTCGGTGGTGGGCTGCGACTCTGGGTCTGCGCCCGTCACGTATATCCGAGTGTCAGGCTGCGGGACACGGTTCTCGCCGGCGGGTTCGGCGCCTGGGGCGCTTACCTCACGCCCTTCCAGTCCGGCTCGGCGCCCATGTCGGTGTGGGTGATGAAGCGCGCCGGCGTGCCAGTCCCCGTGGCCATCAGCTCGATTTTCGTCACGTTCATCGCCACGGTGGGCTTCTTTGCGATCGCGGGGCCCCTGGCGGTGTGGTTCGGCGCGGGGAAATCACTCGCGCAACACGGTCTCGTGCTCGGCATCACCCTCTACGACCTCTTCAAGACCAGCCTCGCGATTTTTGGACTCCTCGGCCTGCTGATGCTGACGGCCATGATCTTCCCCGGCGTCATGAAGCGGCTCATTCAGCGACTGGCCGCACGAATCGCCCGCCGCAGCCCGAACGCCGCTGTGCGTATGGAGAAGCTGCTGGGCGGCGTCGATCGCGCCCACGATTGCATGGTCGCGTTCGGGTCGCCGAAAGGTCTGCTCACGCTGCTCCTGGCTATCGTGATCTCGGCGCCGTCGCACGCGAACAAGCTGCTGGCCGGATATGTCACAATGCGGGTGCTTGGCATTCCAGCTGATTTCACCGACATTCTGCTGCTCCAGACCCTGATTTCCTTCCTTCTCTATTTCGCACCGACGCCGGGAGGGTCCGGTCTCGCTGAGCTCACCTCGGCTGCGGTGATGTCGATCTACGTTCCGCGCGAGTTGACCCCGAGCTACACGTTGATCTGGCGTTTCATCAACAGCTACGCGACGGTCATCGTGGGCTCGCTGATATTCTGGTACTGGCTGAGACGCGGCCTGATCGGACGTGAAGAGTCCGTCGGGGTCACCTAACTTCTGCTTCCTTGCCCGGTTACACACCGGGCCGTAACTTCCCGGCCTGGCCTCAGATACGGGAGTGGGCGTGCATGGCGTTGCTTGAAATGGGCGGGCGGAGATTCACACTCCCGCAAGGGGAAGTGCTACTCGGCGCAGATCCCAGCTGCGCCATCCCGCTCGCCGTTCCAGGTGTTCTCCCCAAGCACGCGAAGCTGAAATCCCTGCCAGATGGGCAAGTGGTCATCACAAAGGCAGTTCCAGAGGCGGACGTTCTGATCAACGGCGTGCGCCTGGGTGCCGAACCGACCCCCCTCCTCCACGGCGACAAGGTCGAGGTGGGAGGGCAGGAGCTCACATTCGTCGACGAGCGGCGCAGCGGTAGCACGCAGTACGTGCAGGCCATGAGCGTTCCACAGGCGATGGAGCGCGCGAAGGCTGAGGCGAAGGGCGGGAAGATCACCGTGAACACCGGCGGGCGAGTCGTCTCGCTCACGGATGGGCGGGAGTACGCCGTCGCCGGGACGTCGCTGGTTTTTGGCCGTGACGCCTCTTGCGACGTGGTCGTCGCCGGCAAGGACGTCTCGCGCCGCCATGCCGAGATCATGCAGACGCCCAAGGGCTACCTCATCGTCGACTCCAGCACGAATGGCACGTCGGTAAACGACACACGCATCGAAGGGCAGCGGTTGCTTGCCCGGGCCGACGTGATCACAATCGGCGAAGAGAAGTTTCGGTTCTATGCGGATACCGCGGCTGCGCCTCCTAACCCTCCCCCCCCTTCCCCGGGGCCGACCGCTAGCGCGCCCTCGGCCGTACCCCCCGCGAAGGGCGAGAAGCTCAGGGAGACTGTGCATGGCGTCCCGGCCGCACCGCGGCCATCCGGAGCCCCGTTGGCGAGCTTCATCGTACGCGGCGGTGCGCTGAAGGGACAGCGGTTCAGCGTCAAGACTCCCGTCGTCAACATCGGCCGGGCCGATTACAACGATGTGGTGCTGCCCGATGAATCGGTGTCCACGACCCACGCGAAGCTGCAGCGGCGCGAAGGCGTATGGATACTGGTGGACCTCGATTCCACGAACGGGACGTTCGTCGACGGCGATCAGATCAAGGAGGAGGCTCCTCTCGCACCAGGGGCTACGATTCGGTTCGGGGATGTCTCGGTGGTCTTCGAGCCGACGGATGACGGGGCGGAGGTGGCCAGGGGCGGTGGGACCCGTGTAATGGAACAGATGGTCATGAGTCCGCCTTCTCGGCCGGCGCCGCCGACGAAGCCCAACCCCGCGGTCCCCGCATCGGCTCCCGCGAAGCCCCTGGCGGCTAAACCCGCAGCGGCGAAACCCGCCGCGGTCGCCAAGCCGGTGCCCGCCAAGCCAGTGCAGCCAAAACCGAAGCCGGGAGCGAAACCACCTCCCCCGGTGGCACAGAAGAAGGAGGGTAAGGGCTGTGGCGGCAGCGCCGCAGTGCTCCTGCTCGGGATCGTCGGACTGGTGTATTGGATGTTTATCTAGGAATCACGTGCATATCACTTCCGCTGGTCGCACCGACGTCGGCGTCATTCGGTCGGGGAACGAGGACAGTTTTCGCATGATTCCCGACCGGGGGATTTTTGTCGTCGCCGACGGTATGGGAGGTCACGCCGCGGGTGAAGTCGCCAGCGAGATGGCGGTGCGGATTGTCGCGGACGAGATCCATTCAGTCCGCGGCCTGACCGACGACCAGGTCGCCGAGCGCATGCGCGCGGCGATACGGACAGCGAACGGTGCCATCTTTCAGCGCACGCTGACCGAGCACGACAAGCGGGGCATGGGGACGACGGTCACCGCGCTGACGCTGTTCGAAACACGGTTCTTGATCGGGCAGGTGGGCGACAGTCGCGCCTATCTGCTGCGTGACGGCCGGTTGAGCCAATTGACGAAAGACCATTCGTACGTTCAGGAGCAGGTCGATGCCGGCTATCTGACGCCGGAGCAGGCCCCGAAGGATCTCTTCCTGCTCGCGTCCGATGGGTTGACCGGGATGCTGGAGGATTATCAGCTATCGGAGCTGCTGTCGCCGGACCGGATGCCGCAGGACGAAGTGGATGCTCTCATCGCAGAAGCCAATCGCCACGGGGGGCTCGACAACATCACCGCGATCATCGTGCGCATCGATTCGGTCGAGGCTCCCACGCAGGAAAACGTCACGACGCAGCAGACCCCCGCCCGGCCGCGCTAGTCCGCACCAACGGTCCACCACTCACGAGCCGCGCCGCCACTTCCTCGCGCGGCAGCGTCACCAGCTCGACGATCGGACGCGTCGGAATCTCCGCCGGCTCGAGGACGAACACGCGCAGGCGTTGCGCGGAGCGGTGCAGCTCCGCGGCGACGCGCGGCAGCCCGAGGCTCCCCAGTCCCGGCAGCGAGACGTCGAACATGTCGGGCTTCGCGGGAAAGTCGAGAAAGACGTCGTCAGGGCGCAGTCCCAGCTCGTGCGCCAACCGCTCCTCCACCCGTTCGAGCAGATCGGGATCGCGGGACGGCCAGTCGAACGTTTCGGCCGGCAATTCGGTCGCGGGGATGTCGAGTGCGCGCTTGGCGAGCCGCCGTTCGCGCAGCGCGCGCGCCAGGCCGGTCTGATCGCTCTGTTGCAGCTCGTGGCTCAGCCCGTCGTCCGTCGCGACCGCGATGTCGTCCGGGGACATGCGCCGGGCGGCGATGGCGCGGCGCACCAGGCGCTTGAACATCGCCGTCGCGCTGCGCACCGCGTGATGCCAGTACACGTTGCGGTACATCTGATACTTGGCGAACAGCAACGACTCGAGCGCCGCCAGTCCTTTGGCGTGCAGCACCAGGCCCTCGGCGGATACCGTGAGGGACGTGAGCAGCCGATCGACGTCGATGACACCGTAGGGGACCCCGCACATCTTGGCATCGCGCGACAGATAGTCGAGTTTGTCGACGTCGATGGATCCCGACACGAGTTTGGCAAGCGGGGACGAGCTCGTTCCCTGAATCAGCTCCAGCAAGCGCTCCGCGGAAACACCGAGACGCTCGAGCGTCGTCGCCAACGCACCCGAACGCAGATGGCGGGCGGCGAGGCTCTCGTGGGGAGGGAGGCCCGCCTCTTCGAGTGCATGCGAGAACGGGTAATGGCCGATGTCGTGAAGCAGCGCGGCGAGCTGTACCTCCAGCTCTTTGGTTACGCGGCAGGCAAGATGGTACGCACCGAGGGCGTGCTCAAACCGGGTGTGCGTAGCGCCAGGGTAAACGAGAAACGCGTGGCCGAGCTGCCGGACGTACCGCAGACGCTGGAACGCCGGCGTGTCGATGATCGCGAGCGCCTCGGGCTCGAGGCGGATGTTGTTCCACAGCGGGTCGCGAACGACCTCGAATTGACTCAAGTCTTCGGTCCGGCCTCCCGGACACTCACCGGAACGAGCTCGGCGAACTGTTCGAAGTTCTTGCGGAAGAGGGCGGTCAGTTTGTTCGCCTGGTCGTCATACGCCGCGTGATCCTTCCAGGTATTGCGAGGATCGAGGAGCGAGTCGGAAACGCCGGGCACATGTTTCGGCACTTGCAGGCCGAATACCGGCTCGCGGCGCGTCGGTACCTTGTCGAGCTCTCCCGCCAGCGACGCGCGAATCATCGCCCGCGTGCTCTTCAGGTCCATGCGGTGTCCCACGCCGTAGGGTCCACCGGTCCACCCGGTGTTCACGAGCCAGCACTGCACGTCGTGCCCCGCGATGCGCTCACCGAGCATCTTGGCATAGACGCTGGGGTGCAGGGGGAGAAACGGCGCGCCGAAGCACGCGGAGAAGGTCTCCTTCGGTTCGGTGACGCCGCGCTCGGTGCCGGCGACCTTCGCCGTGTAACCGGAGAGGAAATGATACATCGCCTGCTCCGGTGTCAGCTTCGCGATCGGCGGCATCACGCCGAACGCGTCGCACGTCAGGAACACGACGTGTGCCGGATGGCCGGCCATGCCTTCGGGCACGTGGTTCGGGATGTAGTGAATCGGATACGAGGCGCGCGTGTTCTCGGTGATGCGCTGCGAGTTCAGATCCACGGCGCCGGTCTCGGGATTCACGTCCACGTTCTCGAGTACGGTGCCGAACATCTCCGTGGTCGCGAAGATCTCGGGCTCGCCCTCGCGCGACAGCTTGATCACCTTCGCGTAGCAGCCGCCCTCGAAGTTGAAAACCCCCTCCTCCGACCAGCCGTGCTCGTCGTCGCCGATCAAGCGGCGTTCGGGGTCGGCGGAGAGCGTCGTCTTCCCCGTGCCGGAGAGACCGAAGAACAGCGCACAGTCGCCCTGCTTGCCCACGTTGGCGGAGCAGTGCATCGAGAGCACGCCCTGTAGCGGCATGAGGTAGTTGAGGACGCTGAAGATCGATTTCTTGAGCTCGCCGGCGTAGCGCGTGCCACCGATCAGGATCGTGCGCTGCGCAAAGCTCACGATGATGAACGTGCCGGACTTGGTCCCATGGATGGCGGGGTCCGCGTGGAATTCGGGAGCGTGCAGCACCTCGAATTCCGGTTCGAAGCTCGACAACGCGCCGTCGGCGGGGCGCAGGAACATGTTGTAGACGAAGAGCGCGTGCCACGCGTTTGGCGTCATGAAGCGAATCGGGAGACGAAACGCCGGATCGGCCCCGGCATAGACGTCGCGCACAAACAGCTCCTGGCCACTCAAGTGCGCTTCGACGTCCGCCTTGAGCCGCGCGAACTTCTCGGGCGCGATCGGCTGATTCACCTTCCCCCACCAGATCTGACCGGTGGAATCGGGCTCCTGCACCAGGAACTTGTCGTTCGGGCTCCGGCCGGTATGAGGCGACGTCACCGCGGAGAACGGTCCCGCTGACGTCACCACCCCTTCGCCGCGGCGCAGGGCGTGCTCGTACAGTTGAGTCGGCGTCAGATTCCGGTGCACACGCTGCTCAGTGGATATCCCCATTGCCTTTATTTGGTTGGCCGCACCTGGCGGCGATACTCCAGGGCATCGATGGCGCCAATCACCGCCATATTCACGATGTCGGGCACTTCTGACAACCTTTGCAAGACATGGACCGGACGGGCCATCCCCACAAGGATGGGTCCAATCGCCTGGGCGTCCCCGAGGCGGGCGAGCAGCTTGTACGCAATGTTGGCGGCATTTAAGTCTGGGAATATCAATACGTTAGCCGGGCCCCGCAGCTTGGCGAAGGGGTAGACCCGCGTGAGGATCCGCTCCACGACCGCCGTATCGGCCTGCATCTCGCCGTCGACCTGTAATTCGGGGTCCCGGGCGTGCAACAATGTGACAGCCTGCTGCACTTTGGCCGCGGCGGGATGCTTCACGGAGCCGAAGTTTGAGAACGAGAGCATGGCCACGCGCGGCTCGATGCCGAGCCGGGTCACGAACTTGGCGGTGGCGGTCGCGATCTCCGCGAGGGTCTCGGCGTCGGGCTCGATGTTCACCGTCGTGTCGGCGAAGAAGAACGTCTGCTGGCGGAAGATCATCATGTAAATGCCGCTGACGTGCTTACGTCCCGGCTCGGCGCCGATCACCTCGAGCGCCGGCCGCAACGCGTCCGGATAGTCGATCTCCTCCCCGGCGACGAGTGCGTCGGTGCGTCCGGCGCGCAGCATCAACAGGCCGTAGTACATGGGATCGAGCACACGGCCTTTCGCTTCCCGCAGCGTCATCCCGCGCCGCCGCCGGAGCTGCCACAAGTCCTGCGCGAGCTGATCGCGATCGGTGGCGGTCCGTGGATTGACCAGCTCGATGTCCTCGAGCGTCAGCGATGCGTCGTCGGCCTGGCGGCGGATCGCGTCGAGATCGCCGAGCAGAATGGGCCGAGCAATACCCTCATCTGAGAGAATGCGGGAGGCGCGCAGGATGCGGGGATCGTCGCCCTCCGGGAACACAATGCTCGGCGGATCCTGCTGGGCGCGGGAGATGAGCCCGCGCATCACCTGGCGCTCGCGTCCGAGTCGCGCTTCCAGCTCGGCGCGGTATTCCTCCACGTCGATGATCCGGCCGGCGATCCCCGAGGCGACCGCCGCCCACGCGACTGCCGGCGCGACCCAGAGCAGCACCCGCGGGTCGAACGGTTTGGGAATCAGGTAATCGTGCCCGAACTTCAGCTTGTCGCCCCCATACGCCCGCGTGACCGACTCGGGCACTTCCGCCTTGGCCAGTTCGGCGAGCGCGCGCGTGGCGGCCATCTCCATGTCTTCGTTGATCTTCTTGGCGCGCACGTCGAGCGCGCCGCGGAAGATGAATGGGAAGCCGAGCACGTTGTTCACCTGGTTCGGGAAATCTGACCGGCCCGTCGCCACGATTGCGTCGGGGCGCGCCTTCTTCGCTTCGTCCGGCATGATCTCGGGCGTCGGATTGGCGAGCGCGAAAATCACGGGCTTCTTCGCCATCCCTTGCAGCATATCGCCGGTCACGATGCCGGCCACTGACAGTCCGACGAAGACATCGGCGCCCTGCAACGCCTCGGCGAGCGTGCGCGCTTTTGTCTCGATCGCAAAGCGCTGCTTGAACTCGTCCAATCCGTCTCGGCCCTTGTAGATCACGCCTTTGTGGTCGCACATGACGATGTGCTCGCGCCGCACACCGAGACGCACGTAGTGCTCGGCGGTCGCGATCGCCGCAGCGCCGGCGCCCGCGAATACGACTTTGACCTCGGAGATTTCTTTCTTGACGAGGAGCAGCGCGTTGAGGAGCGCCGCGCCGGAGATGATCGCCGTGCCGTGCTGATCGTCGTGGAAAACCGGGATGGAGAGCGACTCGCGCAGCCGCTGCTCGATGTAGAAGCAATCCGGTGAGCGGATGTCCTCGAGATTGATGCCGCCGACCGTCGGCTCGAGCAGCTGGCAAAAGCGGATCACATCTTCGGGATTCTCGGAGCCGACTTCCAGGTCGAACACGTCGATGTCGGCAAAGACCTTGAAGAGGATGCCTTTGCCCTCCATGACGGGCTTCCCGGCCAGCGCACCGATGTTTCCCAAGCCGAGGACCGCGGTCCCGTTCGTGACGACGGCGACGAGATTGCCTTTGGCCGTGTAGCGGTACGCGTCGTCGGGGTTCTTGGCGATGTCCAGGCACGGCTCGGCCACGCCCGGCGTGTAGGCCAGCGACAGGTCCCGTTGGTCCTTGAACGGTTTTGTTGGCGTGACCTCGATCTTCCCAGGGCGGCCCTGCGAATGATAGTCGAGGGCCTCCTGGCGGCGGCTGGGGGGAGCCAAGGACAGAAGTCCTTTATAGAGAAGGGGTTATGCTAAGGCAGCGTGACGGAGGCTGTCAAGGTCGAGTCGGG
The DNA here is from genome assembly GCA_003221075.1 of Gemmatimonadota bacterium. Classification (GTDB taxonomy): domain Bacteria; phylum Gemmatimonadota; class Gemmatimonadetes; order Gemmatimonadales; family GWC2-71-9; genus 20CM-2-65-7. The sequence goes on along the minus strand of QHUF01000113.1, from coordinate 4,388 downwards.
TATCAAAGCTATCCACGCCTGACATTGAGGAGCTCCATGAAAGTCCGACACACCGTCCTGACCTGCGCCGGAGTCTTGGCGTTAGTCGGGTGCGCCGAGTCCTCCGCTGGCCCTGGTCCCCTGCCGTCCTGCGGGGCGGGTGGGACGCAACTCTCGCTCGCGGTCGCCGCGTACACGTCCATCAATCCAGCGACCGATTCCGGTTGTGTGACGTTCGCCGCCAACACGTCAGCCGACACGGCTGAGTACCTGGTACTGCCCTGGTCTACGGGCGGGACACTCGGAGGGTCGGCACTGTTCAGGCTGCAGTCGGCGACACCGCTCGCGGCTGCGCCGTTCGCGAGCGCCGCGACGTTCTCGCCGCTTCCGACCGGACGTCCCGCGACGGCCCGTGGTCCCGTCGCGGTCGCGTTCGATCTTTCGCTTCGCGAGCTTGCGCGGTCGCGACGGTATGGCGGTCCGGCCGCGGCAGCGCGCGTCCCCGGTGAGGTCCCGCAGCCGGCGCCGGCCGCCCCGCCGGTCGTGGGCGACAAGCGCACGTTCAAGGTGTGTTCGAAATCCGATTGCACGACCCTCGACACCGTCGGCGCCGTGGTGAAAACGGTCGGCGCGCACATTGCGATCTACGTCGACACGCTCGCGCCATCCCCGCAGCTCAGCCAGACCGCGCTCGATTCGATCGCTGCGGTGTTCGATGCCCGGCTGTACCCGCTGGATACGGTCACGTTCGGCGGGGTCTCCGATATCGACGGCAACTCCGTCGTCATCGTGCTGATGACGCGGACGGTCAATAAGCTCGTGCCCAAGAACCAGTGCAACGGGGGATTCATCGCCGGGTTTTTCTTCTCCGGCGATCTCGATCCGACGTTCGCGGCGCAATTCAACAACGGCGAAATCTTCTATTCACTCGTGGCGGACGCGGCGGGAACTCTCAGCTGCCCGCACTCGACGAGCCAGCTCGAAATGACCGTGCCCGTGACGTTCGTCCACGAGTTCCAGCACATGATCAACTTCGTTCAGAAAGTGCGGATTCGGGGTGGCCAATCCGAGAATACCTGGCTCGACGAGGGGCTCGCGCGGTATGCCGAGGAGAATGCCGGAAGGAGTTTCCTGGCCGACGGCGACTCGGCGGCATTTAGTCAGTACGCGATCGACCCGGTGTTCGACGCCTATCTCTACATGCGCGCCACAGGTACCTCGTCACTGTTGATTGCGCGCGACACGGGCGTGCTCGCACCGCTCGGGGCCGGCTGGTTGTTCACGCGATATCTCGTGGATCAGTTCGGGGACTCCACGCCGCGCCGGCTGGTGCAGAGCGCCCAAGTTGGTCAGGCCAACGTGGCGGCGCTCACCGGCCAACCCTTTGAACAGACGGTCAGCCGGTGGGCGCTCGCGAACTGGGTATCTGACCTGCCCGGCTTCACCGCGCCGTCCGAGGCGCAGTACACGAGCTGGCACTTCCGGCGGACGTTTGCATCGCTGCACGCGCAGGACTCAACCGACTTCCCCCTGGCATATCCGCTGGTCCCCCTGGTCGCGACGCCCACCACGGTCTCGCTGACAGGCAAGCTGCTCGCGGGCTCGGGCTTCTATCAGCGCGTGTTACTGCCACCTGGGGCGGCGGCCTTTTCGCTGCGCTTCAATGATCCCAGCGGCGCGGCGGTGTCGGCAGCGGTCGTCCCGCGGCTAAACGTTCTGCGGATTCGTTGAGGCGGCGCTCCGGCTCCCCACGCCGAATCTGCGAAGCACTGCCGCGCCGACGAGCAGCAGCCCGTACATGCAGACGACCAGCGGGCCCGTGGGCAAATCCTTGGTGTAAGAGAGCCACAGGCCGAGGATGGATGCCAGGGCCCCGGAGCTCCACGCGATGATCGTGAGCCGTCGCTTGTCGGCCGTGAAGAGGTTTGCGATCACGGCTGGCACGACGAGGAAGCTGAAGACCATCAGCACACCGGCAATCGGCACCGCGAGCGTAATGACGACGCCGAACGACAGGTAAAAGACGAAGTCCCACCAGCGAATCTTCCAGCCCTGCGCCTCGGCCTCGTGCGGATGGAAGGAAATCGTGAGGAAGCGGCGCCGCAGGACGTAGTGGAAGATTCCCAGCGCCGCGTAGGCCAGGGCCAGGTCCTTGATCTTCGGCCAAGTCACCCAGAGCAGACTCCCGACCAAGGTTTTCTCCACCGCCTCGCCGCCCCCCGGGACCTTGTTCGCCACCAGCACGGCCGCCGCCGACGCCACGACGTACACGATGCCGATGAACGCTTCCTGCGGCACGCGGCCCGCCCCGCTGCCGCCGTGCACCGACGACCGCGTCAGCGCGAACAGAAACGCGCCAACGGCGGTCATCAGCAACGCGAACACATACGTCGTCGCGGAGTCGGGGGATACGTGGAAGAGCAGGGCCGAGAGGCTGCCCAATGCTGCCATCTGCGCGAGCGAGAGATCCACGAAGATCACTTCACGCGCGATCACGTGCAGACCGAGGTAGGACAGCATGGCCACCAGGATCATGCAGGCGACGAACGGCGGCAGCATCAGCTCAAAGCCGCTCACGGAACCTCCTTCGCGCCGAAGGCCTGGCCAAGCTCGGTCACCCAGAGATTCATGAGATCGAAGTACGTGCTCACGCCCGCCTGACCGCCGGTGTTGGACGGCACGATGACTGCCTTGGCACCCGTCCGCTGGGCCACGTCCATCACCTGATTGCGATCATAGTAGTTCGTCGACAGGAGCACCTGAATGTGCTGGTCCCGCATGGCGGTGATGATTTCCTGCACATGGCGCGGCGTGGGCGGAATACCGGGCTTCGGCTCGATGTAATCGAAGCAGGTGACCTGGAATTCGCGCGAGAAATAATCCCATTCCTTGTGGTAGCACGCCACCAGCTTCCCGCGGAACGGCATCGCCTGCTTGAGCCAGCCGCCCAACCGGTTGATCAGCGGAGCGCCCTGGTATTGCTGTTGTCCGAGGAAATTGAAGAGCTTGCCCTGGCGATCGAGATCGGCCAGGGTCTCGCCGCCGATCAACTTCACCAGATCGGTGCCGAACAGCCCGCGATACATCCGGTCCTCGAAATCCTTTTCGCGCGCCGTGAAGTAGTCGGCGTCCTGCGGCGCCACGCGCTTCAGGCCGCGCAGAATGTTGCGCGCGATGAGCACGGCATTGAGCGGATCGGTCCAGATGTGCGGATTGCCGTAGACGTGAATGTCACCCTGCGAGCGCGACAGGTTGACGGGAACGTCCAGCAGCGGCAAGCCCTGGTAGGCCGCAACGTATCCGGGTCCGCCTTCCGTGATCTTTGCGTTGTTCGCCTTGTCGAGCAACGCCGGCACCCACAGCTCGAGGTCGAGGCCGGTCGTCACGAACAGGTCGGCCTGTGCCAGGGTCGGCACGAAGCTCGGCTTGGGCTGGACGTAGTGCGGGTTCTCGTCGCCCACAGCGATCGAGCTGACCTTGCCCCGCTCGCCCACGATTTCCGTGGCGATCGCGGCGTACGTGGTGAGCGATGTCACGACCTTGACCGGCGCCCCCGGAGCGGGCCGAGCGTCCGACGGGCTGCTGACGGCGCCTAGTAATAGAGCAATGATCGATAGCATGTCAGTAGGTCTCGTGTTTATGAGGTCCAATGGCCCAGACCGCCTGAAGGGCGATCTGATGGTTCGCCTCGGCATTGGCGACTCGCTGCCACTGATATTGAGCGCGAAGGAAGACCCACTCGCTCTGCCACAACGTGAGCGAGGGGACGAACTGTCTCGTGATCACGCCGAAATCCGGTGACTCGACGTAGTCGTAGCGGGCGCCGAGGATGAAGCGCTGGTTCAGCTTGTACGTCGAGCTGACGTAGCCGCCGAGGCGCGTCGGCCCCGCGCCAGCTACTTGCTTCTGTAGCGCGAGCAGCTCGCCGCGCAGCGTCCATTCGCGGTACATCGCGCGAAGTGGCGGCCGCCACGTGAGCCGGAACTCGAGCCCGCCGACCTTCGTGCGCAGCGCTGAATCAGGGTTGGTGCCGTAGAGACCCGTGCCACCGATCTGCATGTAGGTCGAATGGTTGAGCTGCCAGAAGTTGAGTAGATGCAGCAAATACGTCGGTCTGCCGCTATTCCCGAACAGCTCCGAGTCACTCGCGCTCCGAGTCACCTGCGCGGTGAGTTCGTGCGCTCCGAATCCGCCGAACGCCCGATAGAGCGAGATGCCCGTGCCGGAAAGGCCATCCTCGCCCAGGAACGTCGTGATTGCGAGGGGATACTCGGTCTCGGGCACCGCGTGAAGATGCCAGCGATTGAGCTCGCCGAACTGTTGGCGGTATTTGCCGAAATCGAGTCGCAGGTGTCCCGGAAGGCCCGTCCAGTAGGCGTACCCTTCCTCGACGCTTACATGGCCGCCCT
>QHUF01000112.1 GCA_003221075.1 Gemmatimonadota bacterium | reverse complement strand
GACTTCGTTCCGCACGAGCACCTGGTTGATGCCCAGCAGGTTGTACTCGACCGGGTCTTCGGCGGTCATGATGTTCACGTCGATCTGATTGATCCGCGACAGCGCCGAGTATAGCGTCGTCGTCTTCCCGGAGCCTGTGGGCCCCGTCACCAGCACCATGCCGTACGGATTGAGGATCGCCTTGAGGAGATTCTCCTCCGACTTGGGCTTGAAGCCGAACGTCTTCAGGTCGAGCGTCAGGTTGCCCTTGTCGAGAATTCGCAGCACGATCTTCTCGCCGAACAGTACGGGCAGCGTCGAGACGCGGAAGTCGATCACGCGCGACCCCATCTTGAGCTTGATGCGCCCGTCCTGGGGCACCCGGCGTTCGGCGATGTTGAGCTGCGCCATGATCTTCACGCGCGATGTGAGCGCAGCGCGCATTTTCACCGGCGGCTTCATCACTTCGTGCAGCGCGCCGTCGACGCGATAGCGCACCCGCATCTCGTGCTCGAACGGCTCGATGTGGATGTCCGAGGCGCCGCGCTTCACCGCGTCCGTGAGCAAGCCGTTGATCAGCTTGACGACGGGAGCGTCGTCGGCCAAGTCCTGCGCCTTGACATCTTCGTCCTGCTCATCCTCGACAACCTCGAGATCCTCGGCCGCCTCCACCGACTTGAGCAACGTCTGGAGCTGCGCATCCGATTGCTGGTAATAGCGCTCGATCGCGTTGCGGAGCGTGTACTCCCCGGCGATTACCGGGAAGACATCGCAGCGGGTGATGAACTTGATGTCCTCGATCGCCGCGACGTTGTTGGGGTCGGCAATGGCGACCGTGAGGGTTCTCCCCTCCCGTTTCAGGGGCAGGACCGTGTGCTTGGTGGCGATGTCGGGGGGGATGAGCTTCAGGATCTTGGCATCCACCTCAAAGCGCGACAGATCGACGGCCGGCATGCGGTACTGCCGGGCCAGCATCTTGCTGACCTCGGTTTCCTCTATGAAACCAAGCTTGACCAGGGTATAGCCCAGGCGCATTCCGGAGTTCTTCTGCTCCAGAAGGGCCTTTCTGAGCTGTTCCTGGGTAATCAGGCCTTCGCGAACCAGGATTTCGCCGAGCTTATCCTGGGTTGCAGCTGCGGTAGCCGTATGCAACTCATTGAAATTGAGGGGACTAACATGTGTTTTGGGGCAAAGCCGGTCAAGGCTGGACGACAAAAGGCCGTATGGCGTCCAACAATTTGACACCCACACCTGGCACGCTGTCGAGCCGGCTGAGTGTGCCAAATGGACCGTGTTCGGTACGCCACGCCACGATGCGCTGCGCCAATGCCGGACCGACGCGAGGCAGTCGTGTGATTTCGCTCACGTCCGCATGATCCAGATCTATGCGCTCACCCGGCAAGAGCGGACGGGCAAGTTGCGCCGCGCGACGCGCAGTCTCGCGCAACCCACCCGGCGGAACGACGGCGGACGATTGAAGTCGAACGTCACCGGGCGGATCGCCTGAAGAGGGCGACAACACAAATCGAATCCCGGCGCCTGCCAAGGCCAGGCATGCCAGCAGGAGCGCGGCGCGGCGATCGTCCATCCTGCAAGCTATCGACCTCCGATGAATGGCCTGCATCGAAAAAACGCGGCGGTCAAGAGAAAAATGCGGCGGTCAAAAGGCAAAGGCGTCGGTCGACCGTCGCAGTTGCTCATTGACCGCCGATTTGCTTCTTGACCGCCGTAGTTGTCTCTTGACCGCCGTTCTTCTATTGCCGCACCAGCGCTACAGCTACATCACCAACAATCTGCAGTGAAGCCGCACTAACCTTGTCTATTGTGTCCTCGGTCGTGTGATGATACGGAAACGTGAAGTCGATGACATCGATCGCGTGGATACCCGCCTGCTGCAGTGGCACATGATCGTCGATGAGGGCCTCGTCGGCTCTCGGCACAAACACCTGGGCGTAACCGAGCTGGTTGGCGACCTGCCATACTCGCTGCACCACCTCCGGTGCCTTCGACATCGAAAACCCTTCCTGAAGGAACTGCAGGTCCTTGTCTCCGACCATGTCGAACAGCACCGCAAACAACGGGGTGTATCCGGTCGGCAGGTGAGCGGCAAAATAGCGGGCGCCGAGCAGCGTCTCGGTCGAGTCGGTGAAGTCGCCGTAGTCCTCGCCGTCCACAAAGAGGAGATCGACGCCAATCCCGGGCGCGCGCGCCTTGAGCGCATCGGCGACTCCCAGCAGGACCGCGACGCCGGATGCGCCGTCGTTGGCCCCCGGTACCGGGAGCTGCTGCTGGCCGAGATTGGCGCTCTTGTCGGCCTTCGGGCGTGTATCCCAGTGCGCCAGAAACAGCACGCGATCGGTGGCCTCCGGGCGAAAGCGGGCGAAAAAGTTCCGCAGCCGCAGCGTCACGCCCTTCGACGTCTTTTGCGTGAACGCCTGGACGATCACCGTATCCGCTCGCTGACGCAGCTGCGCGGCGAGCCAGTCGCCCATCTTGTCATGGCCGGGCGTATTGGGAATCCGCGGGCCAAACGCCATCTGCTGCTCGACGTACGTGAACGCGGTTTGGCCGTTGAACTCGCGAGTGGTCTTGGCGCCGTTTCCTGCCCCGGCGCGTGCCTGGCACGCGGCGAGAAGCAGGATGAGGAGGTTGTGGAGGATCGCGAAGGTTGGTCGAGGTATCATCGCAGCTGTCCGACGCTGGTCGAGAGCTGGACGAAAGCGGTAATCACAAACTGCGAGATCTTGCGGTTCGTTTGGCGCTCCTCGTTGAGAACGTAGGCCATCTGCAGGCCGGCGCTCATGTTGGTTGGAAGATCGGTGTCCATCGTAAGCTGGGCCTGCGTTTGCCTGCTGTCTACGTAGGGCACGCAGGCGCCCTGCCCCGCACGACGCAAGCAGGTCGTATTGGCCGCCACGGAATACCCCGCGGTCGTACGAATGTTGGAACGCCAGCGGCCCTTGGTGGGAGGCCGGAACGAGAACGTCACCGAGGCGTTGTGCGCGGTGCGGACGGTGCGAAACAGATTACCGGCACTCACCCGGTCCGACGTCGTCCGCGATAGGTCGAACGTCGTGAACACGCCGCCGACCCAGGTGACCGAAGCGGACGGAGTGAACGTCTTGTCGACCGTGCTGTTCACCGCGACACTGCCCGGACTCCCTCCAATCCCGGCGAAGGTCGGCTGTTCGTTGATCGATTCGGCGCGGCGATAACCCACGCGGGCGTTGACGTTCGACAGCAGCCGGCGCACCAGGCGCCGCGGCGTGAACGACCAGCTGACCGACCCATTGGGCCACTCCTCGGTGCGGTTGCGAATCGGGATCTGTTCGCCGGTTCGAAGTGTCCAGATGATGCCGCGCGAGAGCCGGTAAGTCGCGTTGGCTCGCAGTCCCAGCGGCAGGACGGCCACGCCGCCCGTGGACAGGGTCGTGTTCTGCGTCGCCGACGTGGCGAGCAGCCCATCGACCTGCCGGAAGGCGTCGAATCCGCCCAGCGCCAGCTGGTAGCCGGCGGACGGCGTCTCCGTCGCCCGGCTGAACGTCGACCCCTGTTGTGCGCTGTACGTCACGTCTAGGCCCGTGATGTGTGCGAGCCAGTCCGCCACGCCCGACGAGTCGCCGAAAACCGCCTGCGCCAGCCGGCGTGTGTCCAGCTGCGCGCCGGTCTCGACGCGACGCGCGTTGCTGAACGCCGCGGGAACCCGGAACTCGCCGGCGGTGTCACCTTCCGCGCGCGCCGGCTGGCGCGCATTGGGGTCGCGCGTGAACGCGAACGACGAGCCGACAGAAGCCCGGGGCCTGATCCACGTGCTTACGCGGGGCGTGAGCGAGAGCGACGTCGTGACCAGACGCTGCGTCTCGAGACCGACGTCGCTGCCAAACAGCGACGCGCGTTGCTGGTGAATCAAGCGGCCCATCGTGGTCGAGTCGCCGTAATCGCGGAGGTCGCGCGTGGAGACCGCATCGAGCCCGAGCTGCAGTCCCGTCACCGGCGTGAGCTGCACGCCGCCCGAGTTTTGCCAGGCCCGAGTCTGCGAAATAGCGGCAGGCGCAGTGTCGCCCGCCTGCTGGATCGGCACGAGGAAAGTGAACCGTTTGGCATCCGTGCCCACGAGTCCCGAGCGGAAATGGATGCGGGAAGGATTGAGTCGCAGCGACTTCCCCACCACCCGGATCGACGTCGGGTTCGGCGCCATCGTGTAGTCGAGATTGAACGCATAGCTCGAACCGTTCGCGCTCGACAGCGATGTGCGCGTGTCTCCGCTCGACCACGATCCAAAGAGCGACACCGGGTCCAGCAACCAGCGCGCGAACCCTTTGGTCGCCTGGCGGATGCGTCGAGCGGAAAATGCGTAGCTCGCGGCGCTCGTGCGCGGCGTGCGCAAACCCGGCAGCGCATCGGCGCGCAGATCCGTCCCGCTGAGATAGAAGGGATCGCTGCCGACGATGTTTCGCTGGAACGTCACCGGCACCGAGAGTCCCCAGCGATCGGGCAGGAAGCGATCGACGCGGAGCGTGCCGCTGATGTTGGCGCTGTTGTCCGTCACGTACGACGGATCGTCGGTCAATTGGCGAAACTGCCCGTCGCGCCGCGACACACTGACCGCGAGGTCAGCGACATCGGCAGCCGCCAGGGCGATATCGATGGCGCCCGCCGCGCCGGTCTCGCGCACCACGTCGCCGAGCCGGATGTCGTCGACCCACAGCTCCGCCGGGTCCACGACCACGCTCGTCCCGATGCGCCACATCCCCGCCGCGATCTCCTGCACGCGCGACAGGTTCGGCGGCGCGGTGCCGGGATCGCGCACGTGGGCGATGTACGGGCCGTCGCACATGACGTAGGAGGAGTCTGGAATCAGGAGTGAGGAGTCGGGACAGCCGGGATAGATCTGAGCAGTGTCGCCGCGCAGCCACGCCTGCTCAATGCGCGCGCGCAGGATCAGCCAACGCTCGAACTGCACAACGACCTCGGGCTCCCAGGAGGTCGTACGCGCCGGCGTGTGATACATGTAGAAGTTGTCCTGATCCTTCCCCGCCTTGATGAAGAACTCGAGGTCTCCGTCTTCCCACCCGACGCCCCGGCCGCGCGCCCAGACGCGCAGCGTCCGGTATTTGAGGAAGTTCTTGTCGCCTTCAGTCGTAAATCGCAGATACGCTTCGGCCCTGGTCCCGAACCCCAAGCCCCTCGCCAGCACGCGCATCGACCGCTCGTTGATCTCGGTGGCGCCGATCTGAAATCCGGCGTCACGGCGGCCCGCCTGGTCGGTGACCCCCGGCGGCGATGTGTAGCCGAGGTCCTGGTTCTCCGTGCTTACGACGGACGCGATGACCTCTCCGACGCCTGTACCGCGGTCGCCACCGATGCCGGCGATCGGTGTGTCGCTGCGCTTCACCCAGGAGCTGCCGACTAGGCGCACCCGGGACAGTGCGAACGGCAGCGCCTGCTCGGATCCCCCCGCCGGCGCGGCCGCGACGACTGTAATGCGCAGCGACTGCACCTGCCTCAGGCTGGGGGCCCCGACCTGGAGCGTGTCGGTGCGGAACGGGATCCGGTACAGGCGCCATCCGGCGCCCGCCTTCATGCCCCCATCGCGCACGAAGTAGCGCGTGTCCCCGATCGCGAAGACGTAGCGTACGAAGCTCTCCGCAGTCCGGACGCCGGCGGTCGAGTCGAGCACGAAGTCGCCGTCTTGATCTTCCGTATCGACCGCGTTGTTGTGCCGGCCGCAGCGCGACCGGATGTCGCCGAGGGCGTACGGCACCACTTGCCCGTTGTCGGTGGCGGAGCAGAGCGGCAGCGTGTCGATCACGACGCCGCGTGTAGAGTCGACGATGCCGTCGACGACGCGGTCGGAGAGAATGCCCTCGTCGTTGAGCGTCGCGCTCCAGGTGTGCGTGCGTGGATCGCGCTCGTCGTCGAGCCGCCCCGCGCCGGTGCGCCGCACGCCGGCGTACGTCGTGTCGCCGGCCGCACTCACCGTAAACGATGTGGGCGTGAAGGCGAGCGCATCTTCAAAGATGCCCCCGAAGTCGAACAACACGGTCGTACCGTTGGCCTGCGCGAGGCGCGCGGCGTCTTCCCAGACCCAGAACTCCAGGAACTCCACGCGCGAGAGATCGACGCCGGTGGCCGACAGCGTTTGGGTGATCGAGCGCCAGCGCGGCGCGTTCTGTGGGGCCCGGGTCCAGTTTGGAATGCCGAACGCCGGCGAGTCGCGGCGGTTGTTCGCGAGCCCGAGCACGCTGTCCGGCTGCAGCGTCAGCCACAACACGGGCTCGGCGGCCTGCCCCTGGCCGGTGAAGCGCAGCGTGGGATCGATCTCCTGCGGCAGGAACTGCAGCGGCGCGAACTGCCCGGCGCTCACACTGTACGGCAGGCTTTGCCACGTCAGGAATGCGGCTTGATTAGGGCCGAAGCCGCCGGCGAAGCCCAGGGACTCGACGCCTCGCACCGACGTGGGGATGCTCCCCCAGTGCCACGTGTTGTCCGCCAGGATAATCGAGCGCGCCGACCCTCCCTCGAATTCCTCGATGTAGGCCTGGCCGAACCGGTTGGGCGACGGCTTGGAAATCGCCAACTCACCGTTCACACTCAGGGCCGATGGCACGGTCGTGTGGACGCCCGGGAGCGCGTTCATGAACCGGGTCATCCACTCGGGCTGGAAGCGCAGCTGCGTCGATATCCCGCCGATGAAGCCGGAGGATGGCTCGAATCCGAGCGGTGGGCGGGTGAACGTGCTCTGCTCACTCTGGAAGATCCCGAGGAGGTTCACCTGGCCCACCGCCCCGAGGTCGTACCGTGCCGAGAGGCCGTAGGTCGTGGTGGGGGCAAGCGCAAACGCCGCCCGTTCCTCGAACTGCGCGCGCACCTGCGCGCCGCCACCCTGGAACAGCGCGTCGGCGTTCTTGAACTGCACCTGCCCTGTCGTGTAGTCGATCGTGTAATCGGCTTCGCGCGTGAGCAGGCGGTTGCCCACGTAGATGCGCTCGCTCCCCTCACGGATCTGGAAGCTGTTCAGCGACAGCAGCGACCGGTCGGGCGAAGCGGTCGCCTCGGCGTGCAGTCGCAGCGCGAACACCGACGGCGGCCCCTGGGTGGTGAGATAGACGCGTGGTGTGCGGTACAAGGAGTCGTTGCGCTCGGCGACGGCGAGCTTGGCCGAATCGGAGAACGGCGCGAGGTGCGGGAACACGATGAACAGATCGCGCACCGGGTCGCCCTGGTTCGGATCGCGCGCGCGGGGGAACAGGCGGTTGTACTGATCGAACTGTGTCGCGTCGTTCGCCAGCGACATCCCCAGCCGCTGCAAGTAGGTATCGCCGGCCGCACTGCGTTCGCGCTGGTTCACGCTCAAGGTGAGATCGACGCTGGTGCGGTCGATCTCACGTCCGCCCACACGGTAGGCGCTGCGAATCTCGAAGCGAAACGTGGATGACGACGCGTTCACCGACGGTTTCGGGTCGTACACGAGGCGCAGCGTGTCGACCTTGGCGCTGTCCGTGCTCGCATCCACCGGAATTGTGCCGACGGAATCGGTGCCGCTCGCCGTAACGTACGAGACGGCGAGGTAGTCGGCCTGTTCCAGCCGGTTGGCCAGCGCGAACCAGGTCCCCGTGGGATCGACGTAGTAGTCTTTCCCCTCCTGCAGGATCTCCCATTCGAACGGCCCTTCCCGCCGAGTGCTGCAGTCCACCGCTCTGATGCCCGGCCCGCACGCGACCGCGCGCACTCCCCCGACGTTCTGGTTGCCGTTCGACGTGGGCGCGACCGCTCGCCGGCGGTAGACGCGCAGCGCGCCAACCGTTAGGGAATCGGGCCTCGGGATTTGGTCGAGTTGCAGAATGTCGAGGGCGGGATATCCGGGGACGGCTGCCGGATCGATGACGAAGAAGAACCGGCCGGATTCGTAATCGAGGTCGCGCGCCTCGCGATCGAGCGGCTGGCTCGTGACGTCGCCGACGCTGTAGAACCGGTCCTTGACGACGTTGCCCTTCTGTTGCGCGAGGATGCCGCGGAGCTCCAACGGACCAGCCTGGGCGATGGCCTGCACGCCGAAGTTGTTGGCGGGAATGGCGGCGGTGATGAAACGCGACGCGGGCGCCTGAAAGGTGACGTTGCCCGCCTCCACGCGCCGCAGGAATTCGTCCTCCAACCCCTCGTACCAGACGTGCAGGTTGTTGTTGGCGTCGAACTCGCGCTGGCTGTCGAAGTCCACGTCCACGTGCAGCCGCTGCCCCACGATCCCGGCGGTGCGAATCGCGTATTGCGGATTGGGCGTGATCGTCGGAAACCCGGCGCGGCACCCGGACAGCGTGAGCTGCTGCTCCTGAGACGTGCAACGCAGATTGCGGAACTGGTCGGCCTTTAACTCGAGCCGAAGATTCAGGTTCATCCCGAGATCCGCGTACGGAACTGCGGCGGCGGGAACTGCGGCGGCGATGGGCGGCGAAGCGGCGGCGGAGGGCGGCAACGACGTACCAAAAAGCGGTGGTCGTTGCGCGAGGACCCGCTCCGCCCACGCCTGCGCGACGAGGGCCGGGGGGACCCGCGAGCCGAGGCGGCCCCCTGGCGCCAATGCCGGATTGCGCGGCGGGGCGAGTGGTGGCACGCCAAACGTGTACACAGGAGCCTGCGCATGAACCCGGGGTACGACGAGCGTGAGAGCGAGTCCAACTAGCTGGGCGAGACGCCGCATCCCTTGTAGAGACTTGGGGTTCCGAATATAATGGCGCGACCAACCGTGCGCATCCTTAGCCGTTACATCCTGCGGCAACACATTCCTCCGCTCTTCTACGCGCTCGCGGCGCTCACGTTCGCGATGCTCGTCAACCAGGTCGCGAAGCAGTTCGGCAACTTCGTCGGCAAGGGCCTGCCGTGGGGCGTCATCTTCGAAGTGTTCGCGCTGTCGATTCCGTTCATCGTCGCGATGACGCTGCCGATGGCTGTGCTCGTCGCCGTGCTGTACACGTTCAGCCATCTCGCCGCCGACAACGAGGTGACCGCGATGAAGGCGAGCGGTGTCAGCGTCGGCAGGATCCTCACGCCCGTGCTCGGGGGCGCAACGCTGATCGGTGTGATCGCGCTGTTCTGGAACGACCAGGTCCTGCCGCGCTCCAATCACACGCTGCGGACGCTCCTCGTCGACATCCAGCGCAAGAAACCGACGTTTCAGTTGAAAGAACAGGTGATCAACGAGGTCGTGGCCGGACAATTCTTCCTCCGCGCCACCCGCATCGACCCCGCCACAAACGCCCTGAATGATGTGACGATATACGATCTGCAGGATCCCGACCGGCGCCGGATCATCATGGCCGATTCCGGCCGGATGGCGTACGCGTCCGGCGGGACCGACCTCTATCTGACGCTCCGCGACGGCGAGGTACATGAGATCAAGCGCACCGAGCCCGAGCACTTCAATCGCACGTTCTATTCGACCAATCGGATCAAGGTCGCGGGCGTCGGCAATACGTTCGAGCAGACGCAGCACGACGAATACCGGGGCGACCGCGAAATGACGATCTGCGCGATGCAGGAGGTGGTCGCCCGGGCACGCCAGGATCTGGAGCGCGTGCGCGCCGAAGCACTCACGGCGGCGTCGGCGGAGCTGCGCCGCATTGCCAAGCTCGCCCAGCTACCGACGCCCGTCGTCGATACGGCGCCGCCGCGGCCGAGTCGATACTGCGCCTTCCTCGCGTCGCTCAAGCGGCTGGTCGCGCCGGGCACCGTGGAGGCCGCGCAGGCGACCCCCGGCGGGGGACGACCGCCCCAGAGCGTCACCAACCTCTCGTATACCTCGTCGCAGATGCCG
>QHUF01000111.1 GCA_003221075.1 Gemmatimonadota bacterium | reverse complement strand
CGCGGCGGATGCCGAGACCGAATACGAGCAGCGGAATCATTACCACCACCCCGAACGAGATGAGGAGGCGGGTGCGGAATCTCATGGAGCGAGATGAACCGTCCCATCTTGATCCACGGTCCAGCGCGCGACATCGCGGCGGACGATCGCGGTGGGACGCGTGTCCACGAGCGCCGTGAAGCTCGCCGGCCACGTCGGCACGAGATCCTTGGCGGACCGGCACGCATCGGCGGTCACCCGCGGCAGCGCCACGACGTACCCCCAGTCCTTGCCCCCGGCGAGCGCCGCGGTGAAGTCGTCGGGCGCGCGGCCCGTGGCCACAGCGTGGGTCAGCGCGGCCAGGCGGCCCGCCAGCTCACGCGCGGTCTGATCGCGGCGCGAGTAGAGAATGCGCCTACTCGCGGGAGCGGGGGGCGCAGTGTCTCGCGCCATGCCACAGGCCCGCAGATCGCGCCACCAGGAGTCGCCCTCGGCGCGACGGGCTTCGGCGCGCACCGCTTGCTCAAGCCCACCTGTGTCGAACCGTGAGCCGCCTGCGTCGGCGGTGACGAAGACATAGGTGCGGTCCCACGGCAACGCGACGACCGTGTGATTCTGTAGCGTCGCCGCGTAGTCGCGCAGCGCCCGGTCGCGCGTGATG
>QHUF01000110.1 GCA_003221075.1 Gemmatimonadota bacterium | reverse complement strand
CCCGGGCATCGCCGCTGGCGGCAAACTTGAACACGAGCGTGTCGCCGCGGGTGGTGTGCGCGCGGATCTCCTGCGCCGTTGTGGTGGCGCTCGTGGCCCAATAGGCTCCGGTGCCGATCGGCCAGCTCGAGTCGGGTGCGGGCTTCGTCACCGCCAGGCTCGGGTCGCCGAGCAGCGCCGGAACGTCGTCCTTCTCTTTCGCGAACGAGAGTGCCACCACGCTTTTCTCGGGCGCCGCGAGTGTGTAGCCGACGCCGCCCTTGCCGAACACGATATCCTGGGCCGTGACCGGCGCACCGTCCCAGAACTGCGCGCCCTCGCGCAGGTGGAACGTCCAGCGGCGGCCGCCGTCGTCCTTTTCCCAGCGGTCGACGAGCGCGGGACGCACCTGCCCGTCGCAGTCGATGCGCACGGGCGAGTCGTACAGGTGGCGGAACACGATCCGCTCGGCGTCGTTGCGCGCGAACGGAGCGTGGCGGGGGTCGACGGCGTCGCTCAGACCGATGGTGATGGTGCGAGACCGCGTCGTGACAGCGCCGGTCGAAAGGAGGCAACTCTCTTCGGGCGTGGCACGTGTCTCGCCGCCGCCGCCCGGGCCTGCGCCACTGCGAGGGTGCGCGCAGGCGGTGAGCACGAGAAGGACGGCAATTAGCGTCTTACCATGCGCTAGCATGAAAGAACGATACACTACACTATCTCCCCATGGGATTCGCACGCAGTCTCCTCCTCAAGGCATCCCGCAGCCAGTGGCTCGCACGCCAGCTGCGCGAGCGCCGCTTCTTCCAGCGCGCAGTCAAGCGCTTCATGCCCGGCGAGGCACTCGACGATGCGCTCGAGGCGGCGGGCCAATTCGCGAAGGCCAGCCTCGGCACTGTCCTCACCGAGTTGGGCGAGCAGGTCACGAACCGCGCGGAAGCAGCCGCGGTCCGCGATCATTACCTCGGAGTGTTCGAAAAGATTCAGCGGCGCAAGTTGCCGGCGCACGTTTCGGTCAAGCTGACGCACCTGGGTCTCGAGGCGAGCAAGGAAGGCTGCGTCCAGGATGTCCTGAAGCTCGCCGCGCGTGCCGAGCAGGCGCGCTCCTTCCTGTGGATCGACATGGAGGAGTCACGGTACGTCGATGCGACGCTCGAGGTCTACCGGCGCGCCAAGGCCGAGTGGCCGAGCGTCGGTGTGTGCCTGCAGGCGTACCTGCGCCGCACCGCCAAGGATCTCGAAGGGCTCCTGGCGGTCGCCCCGGCGATCCGTCTGGTCAAAGGCGCGTACAACGAGCCGCCCGACGTGGCATTCCCCAAGAAAAGTGACGTCGACGAGAATTACCGGCAGCTCGCCGACCGGCTGCTCGCCGAGGCGGCGCGCCAGCGGGCGAAGCCCGTTTTCGGCACGCACGACCTCGCGCTCATCGAGTGGATCCGTAAGGCGGCGGTGGCGAAACGCGTCGATCCGTCGGCGTACGAGTTTCACATGCTCTACGGGATTCGCGCGCAGGAGCAGCGCAAACTGGCGTCCATGAGCGCCAAAGTGCGTGTCTTGATCAGTTACGGCAGCGCCTGGTTCGCCTGGTACATGCGACGGCTTGCCGAACGCCCCGCGAACGTGTGGTTTGTGCTGCGAAACGTCGTGTAGATTAAAGACATGGCCACCTCCACCGTTCCCCGCCCTGGGCGAGAAACCCGCGACTCGGTTGTGATCCGATTCGCCGGCGACTCGGGCGATGGAATGCAGGTGACCGGCAGCCAGTTCACGCTCGAGACCGCACTCGCCGGCAGCGACTTCTCCACGTTCCCTGACTTCCCCGCTGAGATTCGAGCGCCGACGGGTACCACCTTCGGCGTGTCTGCGTTCCAGATCCATTTCGGCGGCACCAACGTGATGACCCCGGGCGACGCGGTGGACGTGCTCGTCGCGATGAATCCCGCGGCGCTGACGGTCGAGGTGAGTGACCTGAAGGTGGGCGGTACCGTCATCGTTGATACCGACGCATTCAACGAGCGCAACCTCAAGAAAGCGGGCTATGCGAAGAATCCACTCGAGGATGATTCGCTCGCTAAGTATCAGGTCCTCAAGTTCGACATCACGAAGCTCACCGCCGATGCCGTAAAGCCGCACGGGCTCTCGTCCCGCGAAGCGCACCTGTGCCGCAACATGTGGGCGCTGGGGCTGCTGCTCTGGATGTACGGCCACGAGCGGACGGCGACGATCGAGTGGCTCAACCGCAAGTTCGCGAAGAAGCCGGTGATTGCGGCCGCGAATATCGCGGCCCTCAATGCCGGGCATGCGTTCGGCGAGACGGCGGAGATGGCGGAGCACATGGTCGGCTACGTCGTCCCGAAGGCCGCCGTGCAGGCAGGACGGTATCGCACCGTCAGCGGCACGGAGGGTCTCGCCTGGGGCCTCATCGCGGGGCTGCGCGCCGCGGGGATCGAGAAGATGGTGTTCGCGGGGTATCCCATCACGCCGGCATCAGCGCTGCTGCATACGCTGGCGAACCTTCGGGCCTACGGCGTCGTCACCTTCCAGGCCGAGGACGAGATCGCGGCCAGTGGCGCGGCGCTGGGCGCCTCGTACGCCGGTGCGCTCGGAGTGACGTCGAGCTCGGGGCCGGGCATCGCGTTGAAGACAGAGATGCTGGGCCTCGCGATCGCCACCGAGCTCCCGCTCATCGTCATCGATTCGCAGCGCGCCGGCCCGTCCACCGGCATGCCGACGAAGGCGGAGCAGTCGGACCTGTTCCAGGCAGTCCATGGGCGCAACGCCGACGCACCACTCGCCGTGCTCGCACCGACTTCAACAGCCGACTGCTTCGACATCGCGATCGAAGCGGTACGCCTGGCCACGAAGTACATGACGCCGGTGATCGTCTTGAGCGATGGCTATCTGGCGCACGCGGCCGAGCCGTGGCTGATCCCGCGCGAAGCGGAGCTGCCACGGTTCCCGGTCACGTACCGGACCGAGCCGGAAGGATTCCATCCGTTCCTGCGCGATCCCGACACGCTGGCGCGACCGTGGGTCAAGCCGGGAACGCCGCAGCTCGAGCATCGCATCGGCGGGCTCGAGCGCGACTATGACTCCGGGCACATCTCGTACGATCCCGACAATCACGCCCGCATGACAAAGGCGCGCGCGGACAAGATCGCGGGGATCGCGAATGACATTCCGCTGCAGGGCGTCGCGCTCGGCGAAGACCACGTCAAGCTCGCAGTGGTCGGGTGGGGTTCGACGTTCGGCGCGTTGTATCGTGCCGTACAGATCGCGCGCGACGAGGGCCTGGACGTGTCGCACATTCATGTGCGCTACTTAAGTCCCTTCCCGCGCAATCTTGGCGACCTGCTCAGACGCTACGATCGCGTACTCGTCCCCGAGATGAACAACGGGCAACTCGTGAAGCTGCTCAGGGCGGAGTATCTGGTCGACGCGGAAGGATTCAGCAAGGTCACCGGTAAGCCCTTCCGGGTGACAGATATCGTGCAACGAATTCGCGGTGGCGCTCCGCCGCCCTCCGAGGGAAGCGGGTTAGGAGGCGAAGCCGGATGACCGTCACCACGATCACTGACGCGCAGCTCGCGCCCAAAGATTACGCCTCGGACCAGGAAGTCCGGTGGTGTCCGGGCTGCGGCGATTACGCGATTCTGAAGGCGGTGCAGAAGGCGTGCGCCGACATGGGACTGGTGCGCGAGCGCACGGTGTTCGTGAGCGGCATCGGGTGCGCGGCGCGCTTTCCTTACTATATGTCGACGTACGGCTTCCACACCGTGCATGGGCGCGCCCCCGCGATCGCGACCGGCATCAAGCTCGCGAATCCCGATCTCGACGTCTGGGTGATGACGGGCGACGGCGACGGCCTGTCCATCGGCGGCAATCACATGCTGCACGTGCTGCGCCGCAACGTGGACCTCAACATCATTCTGTTCAACAACGAGATTTACGGGCTGACCAAGGGTCAGTACTCGCCGACCTCGCGCCGCGGCACGCGCTCGCCCTCCACGCCGCTCGGCTCGATCGAGAATCCCGTCTCGGCCTGCGCGTTTGCGCTCGGCGCCGGGGCGCGGTTCGTCGCCCGGTCGATCGACACACTGCAAGTCCATCTCATCGCCACGCTCAAGCGGGCGCACGCTCACGGCGGCGCCTCATTTGTCGAGATCCTCCAGAACTGCGTCGTCTTCAACGATGCCGTGTTCGAGAATATCACCGGCAAGGAAGTCGCTCCCGATGCTCAAGTACTCGTCGAGCACGGCAAGCCGCTGCTCTTCGGTAAGAACAAGGAGAAAGGGCTGCGACTCAAGCCCGGTAAGCTCGAGCTGGAAATCGTTCCCGCCGCACCCGACGTCCTCGTCCACGACGAGACCAATCGCCCATTAGCCCAGCTATTAGCGGCTTTGGAGCCCCCCTTCCCTGTTGCGATGGGTGTGCTCTATTGCAACCCAGCCACCTCGTATGAACGCGAAGTGGTGGTGGGAACCGGCGGCAGCCTGGACGCACTGCTGAATAGCGAACGCACCTGGGAGGTGGTCCCGTGATGACCGTCGCGAATCGGAGGCGGGGCGCGGATCGGCGGCTGAAGGACGTAGCGGTAGACCTCGAGCGCCGCAGTGGCCTCGATCGCCGGATGATCGTTGAATCGGCGACGGCGCAGATCCACGCCGTCCTCGAGCTGCTGACAGAACTGGCGGACCAGGGCGCGCTGCGCGACGACTCGCGGCGACTGCTCGACACCGCCATGCTGCGGCTGCGCTACGCTCTGGAGCGCATCGAGTCAGAGTAGCCGTCGCGCGGTCGCCACACGGCCGGCCCGGTCACGCGGCCGACTGTTGTGACTTGCGCAGTTAGCAATGGGGCATATCGCTTGCTAGTCCTCGGAAGTAATCCCTGACCCCGAGGACCCATGAACAGATGGCTCATCGCGGCAGCCGCAGCGCTCGCGCTGGCAGCGTGCGACCAGAGTCGGCAGCCCGCAGCGCCGGACCGCTCGACGCCCAGCGTCGGCCTTCTGCCCGTCGGCACGGCGATCTACATCGTCAATTTCGACGAAACGCGCACCACTCGAGATGCGGTCACGAGGGGTATTCTGAACACGGGCGCGGGCGTCGTACAGTACAACAACTTCTCCATGGTCGCCGCGCTCGCCACGCCCGTGCAGCTGCTGACCATCTCGACGCTCCCGGGACTCCAGGGGGTGTATGCCAACAAGCAACTCGACTACTACATGCTGCACGAAAGCGTCCCGTCGATCCGGGCGGATGCCGTTCACGTCGCGGGCATCACCGGCCGAGGCATCGGCATCGCGATCCTCGACAGCGGCATCGACGGCCTGTACAACCCCGACGTCGCGTATCCCACGAATACCGTGGCCAACGTGAAGGTCCTGTTCAACCTGAATGACCTGTTCACGTTCGGAAAGGATGCGCCCGAGCCGATCCGCAACGGCGCGACGCTCTTCGTCGAGAATCTTCCCAACTCCGAGACGTCGGTGGGACACGGGACGCACGTGGCGGGCATCGCGGCCGGTCGTGGCACGGCGTCGAACGGCTATTACACGGGTGTGGCACCGGGCGCGAGCCTGATCGGCATCGGCACCGGTGACGTGCTGTTCATCTTCTTCGCCCTCGCCGGTTTCGACTACATCCTCGACCATCAGCAGCAGTACAACATCAAGGTCGTCAACAACTCCTGGGGTACGACCGGCCCGTTCGATCCGAATGATCCGATCAATGAGGCCACCAAGACGGTGGCCAGCCGCGGCATCACCGTCGTCTTCGCGGCCGGCAACGAGGGACCGGACCAGAACACACTGAACCCCTACAGTGTGGCTCCCTGGGTCATCGGCGTCGCCGCCGGCTGCAAGCTCGGAGCCGACCCGACGAACTCGGCGCAGGTGTTCTGTCAGGATGCCGCTGGACGCGAGCCGGTGCTGGCTGACTTTTCATCGCGCGGCATCCCGGGCGATCCGCTCTACCACCCCGACATCACCGCGCCGGGGACGCTGATCGTGTCGACCCGTGCGTCCACAGGGTTCACGCTCAACGTGCTGGACGCCCCCGACGACCTGGCGACGTGCAAGGCGACGATCGACAACCTGGCGTTGTACACGTGCGCCTCCGGCACGTCGATGGCCACACCGCACGTGGCGGGAGTCGTGGCGTTGATGCAGGAAGCCGCGGGGGGGACGTTGACTCCTGATCAGATTCGGGAAGTTCTGACGTCGACCGCCCGGCCACTCGCCGGCTACGGCGAATGGGAAGTTGGCGCGGGGTACATGGATGCCTTCGCGGCGGTTATGGCGGTGAAGAACTAGGGGTTAGGGGCTCGGGGCTGGGGCTAAGGCATTCAGGCGATCCCAGACCTCGGGCCGAACCACTGTCTTCACGTCGCTCCAGAGCGCATTCCAACAGAGCTCGAGCTTGTCAGCGCGCGCCGCGTGCTGGCGAGCTTCTGTTTGACGCCGGCCCACGATCGTGCGCACGGCCGTCATCTCGCTATCGCTCGGCTGGCCGACGGCGTGGATAAGCGCCTCCAGGTACAGCCGGCCGCCGTCTCCCGAGGCGAGCGCGAGCGCGCGCGCCGCTGCGCGTGATCCGTGCGACGGAACACGCTGTCCGAGACGCTCATACGGCAGCGCCCAATTGTCGGTGGCGAGCATGCCGTCCGGATTGTCGAGCCAGATCCAGGCGTGAACCACCGCCAGCCGAGGTCCAGGTTCAGTCATGACGTGGCCGGCGCCGGCGTGGCTGCGGAGAAAACTCTCTTCGTCGACGGTGCCCTGGTGGAAATGCCACGCCGCGGCGGGGACGGGGAGCGATGCCGGCGCCGTGTCAGCGCTCACGAGCACCGCGTAGGCGACGCCGACCAGCGTCGGTACGCCGTCGATCTCGGCGTATTCGAGCACGGGCGGCTGCGCGGCATCCGGAATGGGCCGCAGAATCAACGCCGTATGAATCCAATGCCGGCCCATCCCGGGGAAATCAGGGCCAACGGGATGGTAGCCGGCGAGCCGCGCCGCGTCCGGATGGCGGAGCGCTTCAGTACCGGCGCGCGCGCGTGCGACGAAGCTCGCGAGCGCGGTGTCGGCCGGCGCCTGGAAGGTCGAGAGCACGGCCAGGAGGAGGATCATCGCACGACCTGAGCCTCGGTTTGTCCGTACACCGCGAGGAGCCGAGCGCGCAGCTCAGGAGTGAGACCGGCGGGGAAGCGGCTGAAGGGCCGTAACTTTACCACTGCAGATCTGGTATCCAGCCCCTCGACAATCAGCGTGCCCAGTTTGTCAAACTTTCCAGCTCGAATTCCCCGCAGGGGCACCGACACTACCCTCTTGGAATCCGTCAGTACGACAAGGGCGCTGTCCTGCACCTCGAGGAGCTCACCACTCACACGGGTCTTCTCCAGCCTGAGATCGGCATCAACGCCAGTCGGCCGGTGGACGGGGTCGAACGTGTAGACACTCGGCCCGTGATAGCACGCCGCCAAGAGGAGAGCGCCGGCCACAGCGATGTATGCACGCATAGGCACCTCAACGCGTGGGGATGCGGGTGGCGGCGAACAGCACTTCGAGCGAATCCTGCGACATCCGCCAGCGGTCCAACGCCCGCGCCAGCGCCGAATCCGAGGGCACGAAGCCATCATCGGCGCGCGGGGTCCGGAGCCAACTCGCCCGTACCCACTCCGTGTAGTAGCCCTGGGCCGCCAGGAAAAAGGTGTGCGGCTCGGCGGCGCTCCGTGGATGAAAGACGGCGGTGAATCGCTGGCCGGGTGATGTCTGCAGATACCGGCCGTCAGCGTTGTGCATGCTTGCCAATGCCGTGGGATCCAGCGCCTCTCCTTCCCGGACTTCCGCCAGCGGGATCACGGTCGGGCTGACGCGGCGAACGCGATCCGCCACCGCAACGCGATCAATGCGCCAATTGTCCATCGGAAAGCTGAGCCGCACGCGCACGCTGCCGGGGGTCACGACCGGCACGACGATGGCGACGTCCTTCCACGCGATCGGTCCCGTATCCCGGAGGTGGGCGACGACGCGATATTCGCGCCCGTCGTTCACTGCCACGTTCATCCCCATCCGCTGCTGGTACCACTGGGCGACCGCGAGCGCCGGTCCTACCTGCTTCAGATCTTTGCCGACCCAATCGAGCGAGCGCGCCCCAGGGTCGCCGAGCATCACGTCGTAGAGGAGCGTGGTGTTCAAAAGCGAGTTCCGCAGTCGCAACACGATCGCCACGCTGTCCGCGCCGGGCGGCGCGGACGCGGTCAGGTCGATCCAGTCATCGAGGT
>QHUF01000365.1 GCA_003221075.1 Gemmatimonadota bacterium | reverse complement strand
CGGGCCGCAGCGCCGAGCTTCGCGTTGACGACGCCGGGCTCGACGACCGCCAGGCGATTGGCCGGGTCCATTTTCAGAACCCGATTCAGTCGCGTGAGCACCAGCAGAACGGCGCCTTCGTCGGCGAGCGCGCCGCCCGAAAGCCCGGTCCCGGCACCGCGCGGCACGAAGGGGACGCCCAGCGCGGCGAGCAGCCGCACAACCGCGATCAACTCTTCACGAGAACCGGGAAGCACGACCAGATCGGGAACGCGGCGATGGGTGGGGAGACCGTCCATCGAGTAAGTGACGCGTTCGGCTCGAGCTTCGCGCACGTGCTTCGTGCCGACAATTGCGGCGAGATCGCGAGCGAGGCCGGCGGGCGCGGGCATACTATATAGTAGCGCGGAAACGGCGAGGGGTCAGGAATTTGGTTTCCCGACCCCTCGTTCCTCATAGCCCCTCAGCCGCTCAGCCTCTCGGCGTCTGCCTTTAGGCTGCTCTCCAGAATCCCTTGAGCGCCTTTCCATCGGGAGACTCGCGAAGCTTTTCGAACGCCCGTTCTCGAATCTGCCGGATTCTCTCACGCGTGACGCCCATCAGCGCGCCGATCTTCTCGAGCGTCATGGCCTCGCTGCCCTCTTCGAGTCCGTAATAGAGATAGAGAATCTTGCGCTCGCGCGGCGTGAGATACTTCTGGAAGATCCGATCGATGAACTCGCGCATCAACTTGCCGTCGGTGCGCTCTTCGATCTCGCCGCCTTCCTGCCCCGCGAAGCGCTCGCCAAGCGTCGCGGCATCTTTGTCGGTGCGATCCACCGGCGCGTCGAGCGACAGCTCCGCGGCCGTCATGCGGCGTGCGGTGCGCACGTTCTCGACGCTGTCCTCCAGCGCCTGCGCGATTTCGTTGTCCGTGGGTTCCCGGCCGAGCTCCTGCGACAGATACGTTTCGGTGCGGCTCATACGGATCAGCTGCGAGTTCTGATTGAGCGGAATGCGGACGCTGCGCGTCTGCTCCGCTAAAGCTTTCAACACCGCCTGCCGGACCCACCACACCGCGTACGAAATGAATTTGACGCCCTGGTCGGGATCGAACTTCTTCACCGCCTTGAGCAGTCCTTCATTGCCGATGGCGACGAGCTCGGAGAGATCGAGACCATGGCCCTGATATTTTTTGACGTAGGAGATGACGAATCGGAGATTGGCTGTTACCAAACGCTCGGCCGCTTTTTCATCGCCGCGTTGCACGCGACGTGCGAGGCGGCGCTCTTCCGCGGGATCTTTGATCAGGGGAAGCTTTTGTATGTCTTGCAGGTATTGGTCGAATGCTCCAGAGGGGGTGGTGCGGAAAAACGCCTTCGCCTTGCCGGCATTCGACCTCGCCATGCGCGACTCCCCTTGAAACGCGATTTGTGTGTGGAAACGGCGGGCGAAGCCGCCGTTCAGCCCACGTAAACCACGCGCCAATATAGGGTTTCATGCCAATACGTGCAAATTAACACAGTTTTCCACATCACAAATTATTTGATTTGTAGGCATTCCCCCGTTTGTCCACTATCCACAGATCCTGTGGAAAATGGAAGGGGCATGCGTTAACCGCATGCCCCAGCGAGTCAATCCGAAGGATTAGTTCGCCCCTGTGGAGACGTGGACAGGAATGTGGGCTACGTGTTGACCAGGGCCTGACGCATCGCCCTAGTGCACCACGACCACAGCCGTGTCCACTAACGCGCTATGCCGCGCGATCAATAGGGCGGTTCCGGCCCGACGGACATCAAACACGACCCACGACGCTCCAATCGTCCGCACCTGAAGGGGCATGACGACACCCGAGCTGTCGACGACCCAGTTGATCTCGCCCGGCCATACCTCACGCCCGGCCGAGTCGCGCAAGCTGGCGCTCACCACTCCCGAGTCACCGACGAGACGTTCTTGGCGCTTTGGCGACACGACGATGCTCGTGACCGGATCGCTTGGCGGCACTGGCGACTCCACGACGACGACTTCGGCCGTATCCGCCAGCGCTTGATAACGCGCGATCAGCCGCGCACGTCCCGGTCCCACTGCAACGAAGTTCACAGGCGAGGAAGCCCAGGAGAGGAAGCGCAAGACCGAGCTGGGAGCTCCCAGATCCCATCCGACCTCTCCCCTGACCGCGGTGCCGCCCGAGTCAAACAGCGTCGCAGTCACCGCGCCTGAATCGCCGACTTCCAGTTGTTGGCTCTGCGGCGTGACGACGATGCGCGCCACCGGAGCCGGTGGCGGGGGCGGCGGGGGAGGAGGCGGCGTCGAGTCCGCAACCACAAGGACGACGGCTGTATCCGCCAGCGCTTCATGATGTGCGATCAGTTGCGCGCGTCCCGGCCCCACTGTTTCGAACATCACGCTCGACATTGTCGCGGAGGTAATGCGCAGGACCCCGGTGGTATCACCGAGCGCCCATGTGACGCTATCACGGACCATGCGACCGGCTGAGTCATACAGCACGACGTACACGGCTCCCGTATCGGCTACAGTTCGTTGTTGGCTGTGCGGGAAGAGGACGATGCGCACCACGTGGCCCCCCCCCGTGTCGGGTGGCGGAGGCGGAATCGTGTCCGGCGGAGGAGGTGGCGGCGGAGGCGGAGTCGTGTCACGCGGCACCGAATCGCGCAGGCTATCTCTTCCGGCACTGTCGAGAACCGAGAATAGAGAACGGGACGCCGTTCCATCCCC
>QHUF01000364.1 GCA_003221075.1 Gemmatimonadota bacterium | reverse complement strand
CGTGTCATTGGGTCTGCGCCGGGAATCGATTGGCGGTCTGTCCTGCGAGAATGTGCCGCACGTGTTGCGCTCGCTCGCGACGGCAGCGCGACTCACGCTGCACGTCGAGGTCATCAAGGGAGACAACGACCACCATCGCGCGGAAGCGGCGTTCAAGGCCGTTGCCCTCGCCCTGCGGCAGGCCGTACAGATCACACCGTTCGACGACGTGCCATCCACCAAGGGGACGCTGGGGAAGCCGCGTGAGTGAGCTCGTGATCGTGGACTCGCGGGTTGCAAACCTGGCCTCGATCGCCGGCGCGTTCCGCCGTCTGAACGCGACGATCGCCGTCACCGCCGACCCCGACGTCGTGCGGACCGCGGCGCGCCTCGTCCTCCCGGGCGTGGGCGCGTTTGGCGCGGGCATGGGGGCGCTCCGCGCTCGTGGTCTCGATACCGTCATTCGCGATGTCGCTCTCCGCGGAACGCCGCTGCTCGGCGTGTGTCTCGGCATGCAGATGCTGTGCGAAGCGAGCGAGGAGACGCCGGGCGTGGCTGGGCTCGGCATCATCGCGGGGACCTGTCGCCGACTGCCGTCGAACGTACGGATTCCGCATCTCGGCTGGAACAGCGTCACGGCTGAGCCGGGAGCACGGTGTGTGACGAGCGGCGTCGCGGCGTTCGCCAACTCCTACGCGTTGTGCGAGAGTCCGGACGGATGGACGCCGGCTTGGACCACGCACGGTGTTCCGTTCATTGCCGCGCTCGAACGCGGGCCCACGGTCGCGTGCCAGTTTCACCCGGAGCTGTCGGGCGCCTATGGCGCCGCGCTGCTGGAGCGCTGGCTGACGGGGCGGCCGGTCTCCGAGGGTACGCCGCGGAACGGATCGCCCGGTTTGTTTCGGCGCATCATTCCGTGCCTCGACGTGAAAGACGGCCGCGTTGTCAAAGGCATCCGCTTCCAGGATCTGCGCGACGCCGGCGACCCCGCCGAGCAGGCGCCGCGGTACGAAGCGCAGGGCGCCGACGAGATCGTGATCCTCGATGTTGCAGCCTCCGCCGAGGGGCGCGACACGCAGGTCGAGACGGTGCGGCGGGTCCGTGCGGCGATCCGGATTCCACTGACCGTGGGCGGCGGCGTTCGCAGCGTGGACGATGCGCGGCAGCTGCTTGCCGCCGGCGCCGACAAAGTGAGCGTCAACACGGCCGCGGTGCGTCGTCCTGAGCTACTGACCGAGTTGGCGCAGGCCTTTGGCCGCCAGTGTGTCGTGCTCGCGATCGATGCGCGGCGCGCGGCGGAGAACTGGGAAGTGCTGGTGATTGGGGGCCGCGAGATCGCACGGCCCGACGCGGTGGCGTGGGCCCGTGAAGGTGAGAGTCTTGGCGCGGGCGAGATCTTGCTCACGAGTTGGGATCGCGACGGCACGCGGGTGGGGCACGATCTCGACCTGCTACGCGCGGTGTCGGACGCGGTTCGGGTCCCGGTGATCGCTTCAGGCGGCGTCGGAACGCGGGCGCATGTCGCTGCGGCCTTCGCCGGAGGGGCCGACGCTGTCCTGGCGGCATCGGTCTTTCACGATGGCGACGACACGGTTGATGGCATCAAGGCGGACCTCGCGGTCCGGGGATTTCGGGTGCGGCAATGATCGTACCGAGCATCGACATCATGGGTGGACGCGCGGTGCAGCTGCGGCGCGGCAGCGAATTCGTCATGGACGGTGGCGATCCGCTCGAACGGTTGGATGAGTTCTCCGTCGCGGGAGACGTGGCGGTCGTGGATTTGGACGCCGCACTCGGCCAGGGTTCGAACGCCGCGTTGATCCGGGATCTCGTGCGACGCGCGCCCTGCCGCGTCGGTGGAGGCATCCGCGATCTCGAAACAGCGCGTCGCTGGCTCGACGCGGGTGCTGTCCAGCTCATGATCGGGACCGCCGCTACACCGGAGTTCTGTGGCGCCTTGCCGCGCGAGCGCGTCATCGCGGCTGTGGACGCGAAACGCGGTGAGGTCGTGGTAGACGGATGGCGCAGACTGACAGGCGTCCCGGTGCTCGAGCAG
>QHUF01000363.1 GCA_003221075.1 Gemmatimonadota bacterium | reverse complement strand
GAGAGTAGCGATGAATCGATTGACGTTGTTCGTTTGCTGCGTTGTCGCCGTGGCGGCCGGTTGTAAGAAGGATGCGACCTTCACCGAGCCGCTGCCCAATTACGCACACATCACCTGGCTCAATGCCGTGCAGGACACCATGCCGCTCAGCGTTCGCATCGTGGACATCATCTCGAATGCGAGCTTCATGAACCGAGACTTCCGCGATGCGCAATTTTTCCCGCTCAGCATCGAGCCCGGGGCGCGCCATTTCAAGGTGTTTCTCAGCAGCAGTATAGACACGATTGCGAAGCGATTCCTCCTCGACACGACCTACACGTTTACGGACGGGCAGGACTACGCGTTCTATCTCACCGGGCAGGCGCGCGCGGGCCGGCCCCAGCCGCTCCGCGCGATGATCACTCCTTTGACGTTGCCGACCCTGGCCGCCGGGAAATTCGCGATTCGAGTCGTGAATCTGGCGCCGTCCCTCGGGTGGGCGCTCGCAGGGACGCTTCCCGACACGAACGCGGCGCCTGATGTGCACATTCTGGCGTCGAACGGCGCGCCCGGGACGCCGATTGCGGCCGGCCTCGCGTATGGCACCGCCACGTCGTATGTCGTGCTCGATACGGGCGCGTACTACGTCGCGCTGACCGCTCCCGGGACCCTGGCGCCCAAGGCGGTCGTCGGCACAGTCACGCCGGGGACCGCCGCGATCCCCGCGACCTCGACGCCGGCCATCGCCGGGTCGCACTTCGCGGGGTCGGTACTCACGGCCATCATCGTGCCGCACGCCGATACGACCTCGCCGGCGCCAAAGACGCGCGTGGGACAAGGAGCCCTCCAGAACACCGACACATCCGTTTCCGAGGCCGCACGCCGGTTTACGCTCAGCGGCGATACGGTGACGGTACAGGTCGGTTCGATCAGACGGCTCGTGAATCGCCGAGCGGCGGGTGGCGCGCGGCTGGCGGATTCGACGCTGAGCGGCACGGGGACGCGAGCCGCGGCACCGGTGATCGAAGGGTCGACCATTCTGGTTTCTGGAGTGACCCAAGCGGAATACAACGGCTGGCAGGCGGTGATGCTGGCGGACACGTTGATGTGTAGCCCGGCGGACCCGGGTGACGTGGTGACGGGCCCCACCAGGCAATGTCAACCGCCCGCCGATACGACCGTGGCGAGCGCAGACACCGCGTTGACGCGCTTCCGCTTCCGCTATCGGATCGTGGGCACGCCGCCGGCGCCCACGTTTGTTTCGCCGCAATACCGCGTGTATCCGAGCCAGAACGCGGCCACCGACTTCATCCTCCCGCAGCTCTTGTTCATCGCGGATAAGCGGCCGTAGTAAGGCCGGACGCCGGAAGAGCACCGC
This sequence comes from Gemmatimonadota bacterium, assembly GCA_003221075.1. Classification (GTDB taxonomy): domain Bacteria; phylum Gemmatimonadota; class Gemmatimonadetes; order Gemmatimonadales; family GWC2-71-9; genus 20CM-2-65-7. The sequence continues at coordinate 791 of QHUF01000363.1, read as the reverse complement.
CGCCGCTGGGAACAGCGGCGGCGGTTTTTTTTACAGGATCGGCCGCCAGTGGGGGAAGCCGTCGGCCCAGAAGCCGCTGGTAATGCGGATCTTGTTGGAGCCGTCGGCATTCATGACCCAGATATCGCCCCCCTGCTCGTAGGCGATGCGCGTGCCGTCTGGCGACCAGCTCGGTGCTCCGCTGACGGGAGACGGGCTCGTGAGTCGCACGGGGTTCGAGCCGTCCGCGTTCATGACCCAGACGGCGAAGTTCGTCGAACGGTCCGATTGGAAAGCGATCTTCGTGCCGTCCGGCGACCAGGCGGGCAGGAGATCGATGCCCGCATTATGGGTGAGATTGATCAGTCCACTCCCGTTCGCATTCATGACATAGATCTCGGCGTTTCCGTCGCGATTAGTCGCGAACGCGATCTTGCTGCCATCCGGCGACCAGGCAGGTTGCCCGTCGGACGCGGTGTTGTCCGTGAGCCTCACGACGTTGGTGCCGTTGGCATCCATCACGTAAATCTCGCTATTGCTGTCCCGGCTTGATGCGAAGGCGATCTGTGCGCCGTTGGGAGACCACGCCGGCTGGTAGTTGCTGCTGGTGTCCTTGAGGGCGCCGGTGCTGTCCCTTGCGGTGTCGGCGAACGTCAACTGGCTGATGTTACTCCCATCCGAATTCATCACGTAGATCTGAAAATGCGCCGTGAGCGTATCCAGGCTGAGATCAGACTGGAACACGATCTTGAACGTATCGGGCGACCAGCTCGCCCATTCGTCGAGGGCAAAGCTGGTGCTGACCTGTTGGA
>QHUF01000362.1 GCA_003221075.1 Gemmatimonadota bacterium | reverse complement strand
GCCGTTCGCCACGAGGCCGAGGACGCTGACCTTCGGGTTCAGGGTGTAGCGCGCCGTGAGGCCGGTGAACTTCACCGGCCGCGCGTTCTCGAACGTGAATGACGTCGTGGGAATGAGATTCAGCGGCTCGTCGTCGCGCTCAAACCCGAGGGGCGCGTCGAACCGCCCGAACGAGAGCGTCAGCGTCGAGAGGCGCTTGGGTGTCCAGTTGATGATCAGGTTGTCGATCTCGATCGCGGTCTCGGGCGGGCCGCTGTCGGCCTGCTCGAGATGCGTCGTGAGCTGGCCGAAGAAGTAGAGCTGATCCGACCACGGCCGGAATACGCTCAACGCGAGCTTCGACCCCAGCGCGGTGCTCTGTGCCAGATTGCGATCGTAGCTGCCCAGTCCGACCGCGAACCCGGATATGGTCAGCGGTGTGGTCTCTTCGATCGGGATGTTGCCGCCCTGCGCCGCCCCTCGCCGCCCTAGGGCAACGACAAGAACGACGAGACAAGTCGCCAATTTCCTAACGCACATACGCCCCTCCACTAGGGGTTTTCGGTTTTCGGTCTTCGGTCTTCGGTCTTCGGTTGTGCTGCGAAAACTTGTGGTTAGCCGACGAGTGGAGGAGCTAGCGCGAAGGGGAGGAGACGCTTGCGTGAGGGGAGAAGAACGGAGCGACCCGGCTCGACATCAACCGCGACTACCGGCAAGCGGGCGGCTACCCAACCAGCGGATATCGTGGGTAGCGAGCCGCTCACGCTCGCGGGACAACACGCTTGAGGAGCGCTGTCCTGCGTTCCCTTGTGGTGTGCATCGTGATGATGACTACACGCGCGAGTGTCCTGGCCGGCCATTGCGAGGCCAAACGCCAACGCCAGCACGACCCGGAGGAATCGCATCGCCGTAATTATACCGTCTTCAGCTTCCAGCGGCCGCGCCGGAACAGGACCGCACTCGCCACCGCCAGGGTCGAGAAGGCGATGGTGACGGCCCAGGCGACGCCCTGGGGTCCCAAATTGAAATGCCGCGCGAGCACCCAGGCTACCGGAATCTCCCACAACCAGAAGCACAGCAGGTTCAGCCACGTCGGCGTCCAGGTATCGCCAGCGCCGTTAAAGGAATTCGTCAGGACCATGGCGTAGGCGTAGAACAGGTATCCGTAGCTGATGATGCGCAGGCAGTCGCCGGCGATGGACGCCACGGCCGGATCGTTGGTGAACGCATGCGCGATCGGATTCGCGAACGCGACGAAGCAGAGGCCCGCCAGGCCGAGGAAGATCAGGTTGTAAAACGCCGCCCGCCACACCGCCTGCTCGCCCCGCTCGGGCTTCCCCGCCCCCAGTGACTGGCCGACCATCGTCGCCGCGGCGTTCGCGAGGCCCCATGCCGGCAGCAGCGCGAACAGGATGATGCGGATGGCGATCTGAAATCCCGCCAGCGAGTCGGTGCCGAATGACGCGTTGATGCGGGTCAAACCGATCCAGCTCGCCATGCTGACGAAGACCTGAAACGTGCCGGTCCCGGAGAGCCGCAGCAGCGTCTTCATGACGGCAGGCTTCAGCGCGATTTGCTCGCGGTGAATCACGATCCGGCCGTCGCGACGCCAGAGGCGATAGAGTTGGTACAGCACGCCGGTGCCACGGCCGATCGTTGTTCCGATCGCCGCGCCGGTCACCCCCAGGCGAGGGAAGGGCCCGACGCCAAACATCAACAGCGGGCACAGCACGATGTTGATCAAGTTCGCGATGGTGAGGACGCGCATAGCGATCGCGGCATCACCGGCGCCGCGGAAGATCGCGTTGATGAGAAAGAGCATGAGAATGACGACGTTGCCGCCGAGCATGATGCGTGTGTAGCTGTGTCCCGAGGCGATCACTTCTGGAGAAGCGCCCATGACACCAAGCAGCGCGGGCGCGAGCACCACGCCGGCGACGCCGATGATGACCGCTGCAATCACACCGAGCGCGATGCCCTGCACCGCCGCCTCGGCTGCTTCTTGCGGCTTCTTTTCACCGATGCGGCGCGCCACCATGGCGGTCACGCCGAACGACAACCCCATCGCCGCCGTGTAGACGAGCGTGAGCACAGATTCGGTGAGGCTGATCGTGGCGAC
>QHUF01000381.1 GCA_003221075.1 Gemmatimonadota bacterium | reverse complement strand
GGTGCGACCAGCGTCTCCTTCAGGAATCCGAACTGGCGGTCCCACAGCATGGCGATCCCTGAGAACATGGCAGTGAAGAGCACCGTCATGCCGATCACCCCGGGCGCCATGAACTGGAGATACTTGCCCTCGCCGGCGCGTTGAAACACCGGGCCCAGGCCGAAGCCGAGCACGCCCAGGTACATCAGCGGCGAGCCGAGGGACGCGACGATTTGGACGCGCGACCGCAGGTACTTCTTCACTTCCCGAAGCCAGAGGACGTAGATGACGCTCATGCGGCTAACGCCTCCACACGCGGGACACCTGCCGCATCTGGTCCGCGGCCGTGGAGCTCTCGTCGCGAATCGACGTGCCGGTGAGCTTGAGGAAGGCTGCTTCGAGCGAATCGGTGCCCGTCTGCTGCTTCAGTTCGGCAGACGATCCGATCGCGACGATGCGTCCGTGATCGATGACGGCGATGCGTTCGGCTACGCGATCCGCCTCGTCCATGTAGTGCGTCGTAAGGAACACCGTTACGCCCTCAGCCTTGTTGAGGTTTTGCACGAGGGTCCACATCTGATTGCGGCTCTGCGGATCGAGGCCGAGTGTCGGCTCGTCGAGAAAGAGCACCTTGGGCGTGTGCAGCAGCCCGCGCGCGATCTCGAGACGGCGTTTCATTCCGCCCGAGAACGTCTTCACGAGGTCCGCGCGCCGGTCCCACAGCTCGAACATTTTGAGCAGGACCTCGGAGCGCTCGCGCCGAATCTGGCGCGGCACGTGGTACAGGACGCCGTGAATGTCCATGTTTTCCCACGCCGTGAGCTCGCTGTCGAGACTGGGGTCCTGAAACACGACACCGAAACGGCGCCGCACATCCGTCTGATGCCTCGTGGGATCGAGCCCGTCGAGCTCGAGCGATCCGCTCGTGGGGTGGAGCAGGGTCGTGAGCATCTTGATCGTGGTGGTCTTCCCGGCGCCATTGGGACCGAGAAACGCGAAGATTTCGCCGGCTCGGACGTCGAAGGAAACGTCGTTGACCGCCGTGACCTTCCCGAATGTTTTGACTACGTGTTCAACCCGAATCATCAGTAGCTCCGTCCAAACCCAAACGGATAGAGTGGCCGCGCGCTGTCGTGCGGCATGTCGGCGCGCTGTGCCGCGACCGCCTCCATCGAGGACGGCAGCTCGAATGGCAGCTTTCCCTGCGGCCGCGCACGGCCGGTGAGGACGTCGATCAAGGCGGCATCGCTTACACCGAAGTTCGCGATCAGCGCGCGGGCTTTGCCCTGGAGTGGTGTCAGTATCGCGGGACGATCGAGGTAGACGGTCACGACCGTCGGTACCACGGCGCTCACGCGCTTGAAGGCCTCGAAGTCCGGATCGCCATCCTTGAACGCGAGACTGCCCTCGTGGAAGAATTGGCCAAAGACGTACTGCGGGTGGAGCCGCTCGAACGGGGCGGTCAGCCGCATGATCGCAACGTCGGCCTTCAACGGATCGGTGACGACCGTCCATCCCTCGTGCGTCGCCGCGTCCGCCGAAATGCCGTGCAAATACACACGCAGCGCGCGACCGGACTTGAGCGGCAGCAGGCGGCCCTTGTTCTCGAGCAGCACGAGCGCGCGGCGCTGGGCATCGAGACCGGCGGCCACGAATCTGGGATTCCCGACCAGCCGCGCCGCGGAATCCGGGCTGACGAAGGGATGCTCGAACAACCCCTGCGCGAACTTCTGGGTGAGAATGCGGACGACCGAGCTGTCGACCCGTGCCTCGGACAGCTCGCCGGCGTGCACGGCGTCGACGAGCACGTCGGCGCGCTCAGTCCCGCCGAACTCGTCCACGCCGGCCTGGACCGCTTTGACGAACCGCCCGCGCATGGGGAGATCCTCGACGCCCCACGGCATCCCGACATCCGCGAACGAGGGGCGCTCGCCGGCCGGCACGCCGTTCTTGCAGCGCTCCGGGCAGTCCCGCGTGATCGACCAATCGGTGACAACCACGCCCTGAAAGCCGGCGGCATGGGCGGCAAAGGCACCAAGGAATGGTCGGATATGGTATTCGAGGTTGGGTCCCGTGAACGTCGCGAATCGGCCGTAGTAGCTGTGACTATCCCAACCGTCCTTCGCTGCGCCATAGCCAACCCAGTGCTTCACCACCGTGACCACGCCGGTCGAGTCCACGCCGTTCGCGCCGTGCTGAAACCCGGTGACATAGGCGCGCACGTGGCGGCCGGCCAGGTCGGCGTCCTCGCCGAACGTTCCGGCGACGCGCGGCCAGCGGGGCTCCGTCGCGAGATCGGCCTGGGGCGACAAAGCCATGTGGATGCCGACGGCGCGATACTCCTGACGCGCGATGTCGCCAAACGCCCGCGTGAGCGCGGTGTCGTCGACGGCCGCGAAACCGAGCGCCTCCGGCCACTGCGAGAACGTGGTTTGACTGCTGACGCCGGGCAGGTATTGGAAGTGGTTGCGCGGATCGGTGCTGATCGTCAGCGGAATGCCCAGCCGCGTGCGCTCGGCGATCGCCTGGAGGACGTTGTTCGCGGCCGCGAGCGTCCTGGGATCGGCGTTCAGACGCGTGATCAGGTTCGTGACCTTGGCGCTGTCGATAAGCGCGCGCGCCGACGCCGTGTCGTATTGGCCGCCCATGCCCGCGGCCGCCATGGGGCCGCCAACGGCGCGAACGGTGCCGTGCATCATCGTGCCCGCTTTTTCCTCGAGCGTCATGCGTGCCACGAGGTCACGCGCGCGCTGCTCGGGGGAGAGGCGCCAATCCTCGTACGGATCGACGACGCCGTTGCGGTTCAGATCCTTGAACTGGAGCCCGTCCTTTTGGAGGACAGGCGCCTGCACGAGCAGCAGTAACACGGCGACGGCATGCATGCGTTAAGCCCTCGGCGCCGCAGGTTTCGCCGCGTAGATGAAATCGTAGTAGTCGCGCATCGTCAGCCCCGCCGCCCCTTCCTCGTCTACGATCACGATTGCATCGCGGTGCAGCTGGAGCGCACTCGCCGTCACCATGCTGGTCACCGGTCCCTCGACCGCCCCCGCAATCGCCTTGGCCTTGGTCTTGCCGCTCGCGACCAGCACCAGCTGGCGCGCCTCGAGAATCGTGCCGACACCCATGGTGATGGCATAGACCGGCACGTCCTCGCGGCGCTCGAAGAAGCGCGCGTTGTCATCGATCGTCTGTTTGGACAGGGTCTTGAGCCGCGTGCGCGAGCTCAGCGAGCTCGTCGGCTCGTTGAACCCGATATGCCCGTCCGTGCCGATGCCGAGGATCTGCAGGTCGATGCCCCCGCACTCCGTGATGCGCTTCTCATACCAATCGCAGAAGGCCGGATAATTGCTGGTCGTGCCGGACGGAATGTTGATGTTGTGCGGCGGGATGTTCACGTGCCGAAAAAAATGCTCGTGCATGAAGTAGTG
>QHUF01000380.1 GCA_003221075.1 Gemmatimonadota bacterium | reverse complement strand
CTGCCGACTGGCGGTGCGGTCTGTGAGCTCCGCACCGCCAGTTTGCCACCGTGCCCAACTCTACAGGTATCCGGTCTTCGCTATCCGGTATTCGCGGGTGCCTGTTTGGCTTTGAGCGCTCGAATCAAGCCTGCCAGTAAGCAGCTACCTTGAGTGGCACGTCTCAACAGGGCGTCGGCAGTCTCTCCGTCGAGATAACCCAGCCTTTTGGCGATTAGCAGCTGAGTTTCAACCTCCGTGAGTGATCCCTTGGCGATGGAAAGGTGACTGAGGAAGCCACGGACCCCCATCCGTCCTCTACCCTCCGCGATGTTTGACGGAACCGACACGGCGCTTCTTTTAACCTGAGCGGTCAAGCCGTAGCGGTCATCGAGCGGGAATGTCCTGGCCGCCGTGCAGCATTCCACAGCGAGATCCATGGCTCGCTGCCAGACTTCGAGATCCCGATAACTTCGGATCGGTGCCTTGTCTCTCGACATCTTCACAACATGATGTGGCGTGCCTGGAGTGCGGTACCATTACATGGCAGGGACAGTCTGTTTTAGCGCGTTCTCCGGACAACTAATACCGAGTACCGAAGACCGGATACCGAATACCGAATACCGATTAGGGGCTACCAGGTTGCGGGGGTGGAGAACCCGAGGCGCCGAGGTATTCGACGGTGCCGTCATCGTGGATGGCAAAGTGGTAGAACCTCCGTGCGATGCAACCCGCGGGACAATCACCATAGCCAACGCTGTATGCGAGTCTCGTGGCGTCGTCCCGCTCGCCGCCGATATCATTGCCGTCGCCGATCCGAGTGTCAGGATTAGCGCTGTGGACGCCACTCGCCTGCCTGAACTGCGGCGCCAGCGCGGCCATGTTGAGGGGCTCGGCGGAACGCAACACGATCAGCAGATCACCCGTGAAGAGCGTGTCGACGATGTCGACCGACAACGCGAAGTCCGTCACCAGACGGTCGACTAAGATGTTTCCCGTCGGGAGGCTATCATGGGTGAGTCGGTGTGCCCATACCTCATTGAGCCCGACGACGAGGTAGAGACTCCGGGTCGCAGGCAGCGCGAACGTATGAATTCGATAGACGTCGACGACGGTATCGCGCGCGGGTAGTGCCGCCGCGTTGTACACCGACACGAGCGCATTGTAGTACGGTTGAACCGCCTCCTGAGGAATCCGAATCTCTCGAAAGCCCGTCGCCACTAGATCGCGCAACGCGAGCCGAGAAGCATCGTCGAAATACGCCGCGCGCAGGTCCGCGGGAAGCCGCGAGTCGTCCACGCTCGATTGCATGGAGCGCGGCGCGGTAGCCGTATCGCAGGCTGCGAGCATGACGGCAGCGGCGATCAAGAACGAAACACGCATATCTGTATAGATGATACCTTCCCATCATGCCCGCGGGTTACAGTCAACGTTCGCTGGTCGAGAAGCTGGGCATCAAGGCCGGTAGCAAGATCGCGATTCTCAATGCCCCGCGGGGCTATCGAAGGACGCTGGGAAAGCTGCCGGCGGGCGTACGTGTTGCGGCGACGCCTCAGGGGAAGGTCTCGTTCATACAGTTTTTCACGGTCGCCCGCATCGAGCTCGAGCAGAAGATCCCCGCCCTGCTGCGAGTCCTCGAGCCCGCGGGGATGATTTGGGTCTCCTGGCCTAAGAAGGCTTCGGGCGTTCCGACCGACATTACGGAAGGCGTTGTGCGGGCTGTCGCCCTGCCTACCGGCCTGGTGGATGTGAAGGTCGCCGCGATCGACGAGGTGTGGTCGGGTCTGAAGTTGGTGCGGCGACTCAAAAACCGGACTTGACTTTGCATAACAAAGTGCTTTACTTGGAGCCATGACCGCCCCGCGGCCGCTGCACGATCGTGCACTCGATAACCTGCAGTTCATCCGCTCCACGATGGAGCGGGCCGGCTCCTTCACGGCCGTGCCCGGATGGGGCATGGTCGTGCTCGGTTTGACGGCGTTGGTCGCCTCGGCGGTCGCCGGAGCCCTGCCGGTCGCGACGGTGTACGGCGCGTCGCAAAGTCGCTGGCTCTGGGTCTGGATGTTCGAAGCGTTGCTCGGCGCGGGGATCGGCGTCGCCGCGCTCCTCTATAAGGCCATGCGCGCCGGCGCGGCCATCGTCCACGGCCCGGGACGGCGCTTCGGACTCAGCGTGCTACCACCGTTCCTCGTCGGGGCGCTCCTGACATACGTGCTGTGGCAGGCGAAGCAGCTCGCGCTGCTGCCAGCGGTGTGGATGTTGTGCTACGGCGCCGGCGTGGTGACGGGCGGTGCATTCTCGATGCGGGTTGTTCCCGTGATGGGGATTTGCTTCATGATCCTGGGCACGGCGGCCTTGTTCGTACCCGTCAGCTGGCAAGCCTGGCTCCTCGCAATCGGTTTTGGCGGCCTGCA
>QHUF01000379.1 GCA_003221075.1 Gemmatimonadota bacterium | reverse complement strand
GCCCGATGGTTTTCCACACGGCTGAATTTAACTCACAATGTCGTGCATCTCGTTCCGGTCCAGGGGCAGGAGTACACATCATGAGGCGCAGCATGAAGTGCCCGGCGTTCGTGGCGTTCGTTGTCATTGGAACGGTGGGCTGTTCCGGCGATCGCAGCCATTCGCCGAGTGCATCGGCGCTGATACAGGACGCCAACCACCTTGACGGCAACGCGTTCTTCGTCTGGCTCCCGCCGCTCGTGACGCAGGACGCTCCCGCGGAGCAAGTATTCTCCCAGCAGCTCCGTCCCACCGTCACGATCAGCAACCTCTGCAGCGGCCAAGTCATCCGCACGTTGTCGGGCGCCGATGTGCAAATCGCCGACGCCGCGTATCACGCGAACTGGCATACCCCCGACGACAATCTCGATCCCAGCTGTACGTATCGTATCGCCGTACAGACTGGCTCCCGGCAGCTCGGTGTGGTCGACGTGGATGTCGTGGACGATGGCAGGGAGCTGAAGAACGTGGACACGGACGAGTTTATCGCGCTGCTCGACGATCGCACACTCCCCATCAAATTCTTCATCGGCGTCGGCTCACAGTGTGAGCGCGTTGACTCAGACTGCGGTGAGGGCACTGCGCAGCCTGATCAAAACACCACTATCGTGACGACGCATGGTCAGGCCGGCGTCTTCATCCCCGCCGGCGCGGTGGACCAGCCGGTCACGATCATCGTCGAGTCCTCGGACGATCGTCCCTGCATTGCGGGGCTGCTCGAGCCGGTGTTCTCCGGAAACATCGGGCCAGTCGGCAATTCGTGCTACGACCTTCACACCGAACCGCCGCTCTCCGAGATCAACGCCGCCGGCAAGTTCAACACCAAGGTGACCGTCGGGATATGCGCGGAAACCGGCAGTCTCGATCATGCGACGCGCGACCTGCTCCAAATCTTCCAGCTCCATATCGGCGCAGACCCCGAACTCCGCGCGCTGAACAACGAGCGCGCGCCGTTCCTGTCGTGTGATCCGTCGTCGCCGCAATTCCTTGGATCCCGTCGCTCGAAGTTGGGGAATTTTGTGGCGAGCCTCGGCTCGCTGGTCCTCCCGCGTCCGCTGTTCGCACGCACGACCGTGGCCCTCGATGTCGGCGCCGGCGGTCAAACGGACATGTTCAGCCGGTTTACCTGGGCGCTGCCGAGCCTGCTGGACCTGAATTTCGACCAGGCGCCGGATCTGAGCTCGCTCTTGCCTGGAACCGCCGTTAACTCCGTCTATTCCCGTCTCGGCGTTACGTTCAGCCGCTCCAGTCCGCTCAGCCTGTGCCCCGGGACCTGGGTCTACACCAATGATTACGGGCTGCTCGGGTCCGGGGTGTTTGGATTCCACTCAGGGCAAAACAACATCAGCGTCTGCCCCCTTGGCGTCGCCTCGGACTTCAGTCAGTACGGATTCGGGGTCATCAAGGCGACATTCGCCATACCGGCCGCTCAGGCGTGCATCAGTGCGACGCCGACGGGATACCACGGCCTGTTTCCGCCGCCCGGTGGCGTGGCGTTCATCGAGGCACTCGATGCCAACGGCAACGTCCTCAGCAGGACCGAATCAACGACCCAGCGCGTGCAGCAGCTGCTGTGCGTCGCCGGTACTGGCATCGCGGCGGTGCGGTTCGCGGGCAAGGGTTCTGCCTACGCCATCTTTGACAACCTCAGCTGGACGCCAGCGCGGGGCAATCAATAGGCACGGTCGATCCTGCTAAAACTGGGGCGGCTCTCCGGAGCCGCCCTTCCTTTTTAAGCCCCCGGGCCGCCTATTGTGCCGGCGATGGCTCGCGAACTGATCGGACGGGTCCGCCAGGCCCTGGGCGACCGTTACAACGTCATCACCGCGGTGGGGCGCGGCGGAAACGCCACGTTGTACGGTGCCCTCGACAAAGACGGCCGCAAAGTGGCGATCAAGGTGCTCCACCCCGAGCTGGCGGTCTCCGTTGCCGCCGACCGCTTCCTGCGCGAGATCCGCTGGGCTGCCAAGCTGGACCACCCGCATATCGCGCCGCTGCTCGATTCCGGCGAAACCGATTATCTGCTTTGGTTCGTGATGCCGTTCGTAACGGGAGAAACCCTGCGAAACGTCGTCCGGCGCGAGCGCTCGCTCCCGATCGACCGGGCGGTCCGCATCGCCACCGAAGTGCTCGACGCGCTCGGCCACGCTCACGAGCACGGCCTCGCGCACCGCGACATCAAGCCTGACAACATCGTGCTCTCGGCGGAAGGCGGCGGCGCGATTCTCGTCGATTTCGGGATCGCGCGCGCGATCGCCACCTCGGGGGAGGACCGGGTGACCCGCAGCGGCTTTGTGGTGGGCACGGAGGAATACATGAGCCCCGAGCAGGCGGGCGGCTCACCGGATATCGACGGGCGAACCGACCTGTACTCCCTGGGCGTCGTGTTGTTCGAGGCGCTCACGGGC
>QHUF01000378.1 GCA_003221075.1 Gemmatimonadota bacterium | reverse complement strand
CCACCGAGTCGCGCGCGAAGGCCGTCACGGTCTGCGTGCCGAGCCAGGCCGATGACGGAATCAGGGTGAAGCTCTGACTCGCGTTCCTGGTCGTGACGGCGACCGAATCGCTCCGCGATGCGGGCGCGCCGATGCGATATCCCACCCATGCCAGCTTGTAGTTGTCCGAGGCGTTCACCGCTAGTCGCAGCGTGTCGTTCGCGACGAACGTCAGGACCGGCTCCGGGCCGGACGCGACGCCATTCACCAATGGAAGCCCGAGGTCGTTCACTTGAATCGGCGCGGTCACGGCGCTATCCCGGTGCAGGGCCGGGTCCGCTGCGATGACCTTCACCGTAAAGGTGGAGCCCAAGGGGGCTGATGCGGGAACCGGGATTCGCACAGACCGGCTCACCTGCTTCGCGAACGCATGATCGACGGAGTCGGTGGCAGTGAACGCGCCGCTGATCCGGACGACGGTCCACCACAGCCCTGCGTTGTCGCGAGCGGAATACGTCACGGTGATCGTGTCCGTGGGGACCAGCACGATCGGTGTCGCATTCAACGCCGTCAGCTCCGGGGGAAGGAGATCGGCGACCGCGACTGTGTCCTGATCGGCGGCGCTCACGCCGCCACCCTGAGCGGCCGCGGTGAAGGCGACGTCGCCCGACGGCGGCAGGTGGGGGAGCGCGTAGGTCCAGGTGTGAGACTGGGGACCATCGCCCGAGAAGAGCATCGAGTCCGCGGCGGTAATGAGCCCAGTCGCGTTCAGTCGAATGACGTCAACGATCGCGCCACCTGAGGGAACGGCGTTCACGGCGACGCGGAGCGTATCCCCAGGGAGCGCAGGATCCGGCTGAACCGAGATTGACATGGCGATACTCGGCCGCAGGCCAGCCGAATCACCGCTGCACGCCAGCGCCACCATCACGCCGGCCGCTGCGACCCCCACCACCACGATCTGCCGCATCGGGGAAACTTCTGTCTGATCACGGGTCGTGCAATAGAGGATTATGACTCCTGGCGCGGTCGCCCTCGCTTCAGGAACGGAAACCGCACCATCTTTTAGACTCCCCATGAGAGTAGCGGCGGCGGTTGCGGTCGTGATCGTGCTTGCGGCGCCGGGCTGTGGCGACCCGTCGGGGCCGCGGCAGACCATTCACACGCAGCCCGTTGTGACTGATGAAACGTGGACCCGGGCTGGATCGCCGCACATCGTCCGCGGGCACCTCTTCATCTCGTCCGATGCCACGCTGACCATCGAAGCCGGGGCGACCGTGTTGTTCGACACGTTGTCGCTCTTGACCTTCGGCCCCACTGCGCCGGGAACGCTCCGCGCCCTCGGCACCTCCGCGGAGCCCATCACGATGCGCAGCCTCGACAGCACGGCCGCCCCGGGTTCCTGGGTCCGACTCGAGTTGCGGAGCAACACGGCATCGGAGATGCATTACGTCGAGCTGAGCGGCTGCGGCTCGCAGTACTTCCTCGACAGCTTCCCTGCCGTATGCATCGGGTTGGGGAACCCCCTCAAGGCAAACGAGAGCCCCACCCTCCTCATCGACCATGTCACCGTCCGAGACGGACGCGGCGGTGCGGTGATCCTGTCGAACGACTCCCATTTTGCGCCGGGATCGACCCACTTATCGGTCGTCAACATGCGGGGCTACATCGCCCAGATGCGCGCGCGCGAGTCGGCAACCTTTCCACTCGGCGGCGGCTTCGCCGGCAACGACTACGATGAAGTGCGGTTGACGCTGGACACGCTGCGCGACTCGGCCATGTGGGCCCCTGGTGTGCCCTGGACTGTGATGGACAAAGTCGTGATTGAAGGACCGAAACAACCCGTGCTCACGCTCCCGCCGGGCGATACCGTCCGGCTGCGGGGTTCGATCGTCGTCGGCCTCAACGCGCCGGGCGGCCTGCGAATCGGCAGCGAGAGCGGCCCGAATGTGTTCTTGCGCGCGGCCGACACGAGTTGGCTCGGGATCGATTTCTCCAGGTATTCGATTCCCAGTAGCATCACCAATGCCGTGCTGAGTGATTGCGGAAGGGTGGAGAACTCGAATCCGACATTCGCATACGCGTGCATCAGTGTGACGGGAGACTACTATGGGATCCTGCCCGATCCCGCTCCCGTGCTGAGACACGTCACGTTCAACGCGCTCAACGTCGGGCTGGGTCTCGTGTCGGGTGGCCGTCTCGGTGCGGGCTCGACCGACTTGACGATCAACGGTGTCAGCGGTCCATCGCATCTGTTCGGGTCCGGACCACCAATCACAATCGGCTTGAGAAGCTCGCCGAGCTCGATACCTCCGGGCGACTACACCCGCACTTTGCGCGACGAAATCTGGTTGATTGAGCTCTCGGTGCCGCACGACGACAGTTTCCCGAATCTCGGCGTGCCCTATCTCGTGCTCAATGGTGTCTCGGTTGGGGATACCTTTGCCGTCAACAATCCCACGCTGACGCTGATGCCGGGCACCACACTGGCATTTACCGCTGGATCGCATCTCTGGGTGGGGTGGGACCGGCCTGGCACGGTTCGCGCCGTCGGGACCGCCGCTCAGCACGACGCTTTTCGATCACGTCATCGTGGACCGCGGGGGCGCGGCCGATCCGTGGGTCGCCGGATCGTTTCAGTTCTACATCGATATCGGACCGGTAATTCACAACTCGCTGATCAGCAACTCGGCCGGGTGCGCCGTCATCATCGTGAACCAGCCGCCGTGGTCAACCGATTTCACTGACCCCGCGCTCGGGAATACGTTTACGAACAACGCCAGCGGAGCGGTGTGCGGTCCCTGAGAGGAGGAATGATTAGCGTCGCTCGCGAAGCGGCATGGCGCGCCTCCAGACCGCTGAGCCCTTAAGAGCTCGCGTAGTGGCCGAGCCGGCGCCCTTCGTTGCGCTCAGGGCAGGCTTTCAGCGCACGGCCTCCCGCGATGAGTGGCCGCACGGCCCCGTTGTGGAATCGAGTCCACGACGATAACTCCTAGCTCATGTTCGTCGGCCACTACGGCGTCAGCTTCGCGGCCAAGAGAGCTGAGCCGGCGATTCCGCTCTGGGTGCTGTTCATCGCCGTGCAGCTGCTCGACGTCCTCTGGGCGCCCTTCGTGCTCCTCGGCATCGAGAAGGTCCGCATCGTCCCCGGTTTTACGGCCTCGAATCCCCTCGATCTGTATTACATGCCGTACACGCACAGCCTCGTCGCCGCCATCGGCTGGTCGGTCGTTGCGTTTCTGGCGTATCGATTGGCGGTTCGGTCGGCTCCCCCGCGCGCCGCGGCCATCGTGGGCCTCGCTGTCTTTTCGCATTGGGTGCTCGACTTCCTCGTTCACAGGCCCGATCTGCCGCTCTACGACAACACGGCGAAGGTGGGGCTAGGCTTGTGGAACCTGCCGGCGCTCGCGCTCGGCCTCGAGGCGCTGCTGCTGTTCGGCGCGATGTGGCTCTACCTCCGGCACACGGCGCGGCGCACGGCGATGCTCGCGTTCGGCGTCGTCATGCTGGCGATCCAGGCGTACGTGTTCTTCGGTCCACCGCCGGCCAGCGATAAGGCGGCCGCCGCGACGGCGCTGATCGCGTATGCCGTATTTGCGGTGGTCGTCCGCGCGCTGGAACGCCGAGCAGTCCCGTGAAGGAACGACTGATGCAAGAGCGTCACGTCGTCGACAACCGCGTCTTCCTGCTCGGCCTGGACGCCCTCTACCGCGGCGCGATGAAACGCAACGAAGGTTTCGAGCTGCTGCGATGCGCCCGAGAAGTCGCGTGGTCGCTCCATGTGAAGCCGGCCGATGTCCCTGTGGAAGGCTATTACGCCGAGGACGAGCACCTGACCGAGTACTTCCGCCTCCTCCGAGCGCTGCAAGAGGAGCCCAACGACCGCGTCGCCGCGGTCGAACGCCTCCCCGCATATCAGCGGCTGTATGAGGTGACGTCGTCCCCGTTATACGGGCGCCCACGGAACGAAGAGGCCGAGCAGGCCGCTCGCGACATGGACGATTACTCGCTGGTAGGGCTCGCGGCGCGGACCCAGGATCCCGTGGTGCTCGCCGCGTTGCGCGAATCAGTCGTGCTGTACGCGCAGGTGATGATGTTCGGAATGGCCCTCGAGCCACCGGTCGTTGAGTGGCGCGTCGACGAGGAGCTCGCCTCGCAAGCCAACCGATTTATTGACGCCTTCCATGCGCTCTTCCCGCAGGGCAGGCGCTTGCCCGCCGCGACGGCTGAGAACGCAGCGACGTATTGGGACGCGTGTGATGAAAAGGGGATCGTGGGTCGCTGTGTGCGGGTCGGGTACGACGACACGCGCAATCCGG
>QHUF01000377.1 GCA_003221075.1 Gemmatimonadota bacterium | reverse complement strand
ATGGCTTCCTCCGTTGCGTCAGCCACTGCCTGAAACAACGGTGACATCCCGTCGTTCGTCACAACCTCGAGTGTGGCGGTCGGCCGGTCAAACTGCGACGGCGGCGGTCGGGCGGTCGAGAATGCGATCACGTAATCCCCGCTGCCATTGCTCATCGAGCTGCCGGTGCGCGCGAGTCCGGCGAGGGCACGATTGGCGAGGCGCACAAGGCGCAGGTGATCGAGCGGCGCGTCCGTGGCGACCACCATGATGATCGACCCGTCCCCGTTTTGCGGGAGGGGCGCAGCATGCTGCACCCCTACCTTGATCTCTATCGGGACACCCTGAATACGTAAATCACCGCCAAAATTTGTCTGCACCAGCACGCCCACCGTCCAGCCACCCCATTTTTCCGGCAGCTTGCGGCTCGACGTCCCGATCCCGCCTTTCCAGCCGAACGCCACGGTTCCCCGCCCCGCGCCCACCGCACCCTCCGCCACCGGACCTTCGGCGGCGCCGCGAATCGCACTCAGGACGTCCGCCTCGGTGATCGGCCGCGCGCGGATGTTGTTCAGGAAGCCGTCATTCGTCTCACCCACTACGGGATTCGCGGAGCGCACGTCTTCGTTGCCCGGCAGCCCCAGCAGCCACGTGAGCACCGCGTCGGCCGCGCGCGGCACACACAGCGTGCAGGTCAAGACAATCGGAGATTCCAGCTCGCCGAGCTCATTCACCTGCGTCGAACCCGCGAGCTTTCCAAATCCGTTCCCGACCACGATCGCCGCCGGAACCTTGTCCCGAAACGGATTGCCCCCGTGCGGCAGAATCGCGGTGATCCCTGTGTTGATCGAGTCGCCGCGGGCAATTGTCGTGTGGCCCACGCGCACACCCGCGACATCCGTGATGGCGTTGAGCGGTCCGGTGGGGATGGATCCGACGACGATGCCGATGTCGCGGGCACGGGGACGCTGCGTCTGTGCGTCGAGCGAGCTTGCGAATAGAAGAAAGAGGACCGGGAGATTACCTTTCACTGCGCAAAAACTAGCACCCTTTGACAATCGAGGCTCGTGTGCGGCACGTCGTGTTGGTCCTCCCTCCCGCGGTGGAGCGTGCGGGAAAGGTGTGGGAGCTGATGGATCCCCGGACGATCGTGGTCTGTGCGGACTACGAACAGGCCGTCCTCTGGGCTGACGCCGCACCCGCCGAGCTTCGCACCCACGCCGTCACCGGCCTCACCCGCACGGCCGCCCTTCTTAAGGAAGGGCGTGTGGGTGTCCTGGCAGGCGCTCCTTCCGATCTCGCCGCGCTGGTCGCACGCGCCGCGCTCAAGCTCGAGACCGTCGAAACGATCGTCGTCGCCTGGCCCGAAGGTTTTGCCGACCAGCTCGACACGCTGCTCGCGGAAGCGCCGAATGCGCGACGTGTCATCTTGAGTTGGAATCCCCACGCCCTGTCCGAGTTTTTGGAGCGTCACGCGCGCCGGCCGGAGATCGTTGGCGACATCCCGCTCGACTCCGTCGGCCAGGCGCTGGGACCGATCGCGTCGGCGCGCTACGCCGTCGTCACCAATCGCCGACGTGGGGTGCGCGACACGCTCAATGCGTTGCGTTCGATTCGGCCCTATGTCTGGACGGGTGGCCCGGTCGAGGGTCCGGCTGAGACTCCGGACGCCGTCGTCGCGGCGGTCCTGCCGACGCGCGAGGAGCTGCGGCTGCTTGCCGCGATCGCGACACCGGCGGTGCCTGTCCTCGCGTCGCAGGTGCCGTATCTCCGTTCCATCGCGACACTGACGCCGCTTCCCTTGCCAGCGGCGGCCGACCGCGCGCAGGATCGCAGTGCCGAGCTGCGCGCGCAGCTCGCGGCGCGGCTCGCCCAGGGCGATGTGGACGCGGAATTGGCTGTGTTGGCGCCGCTGTTCGAGGATCACGACCCCGCGCTCGTTGCCGGCGCGTTACTCGCGCTGGGACGGCAGCCGTCTGCTGTCAGCCAACCATCCCCCGCCGTGGCGGCGCCGGCCGGGTGGTCGAAGGTCTTCGTCACCGTTGGAAAAAAAGACAACGCGAGCGCTAAGGACCTCGTCGGTGCCTTGATAAAAGAAGCGGGACTGGAGAAGGGGCAGATCGGAAAGATCGACGTGCGTGAAACCTTTTCGCTCGTTGATATTGCGGCTGCGGCGGTCGATCAGGCCGTGCGGCGGCTCACAGGCGGCTCCATTCGCGGACGCAGGGTCTCCGCACGGCCTGATCGGACTTGATGCGGGCTACTTCTTGTTGTTCACCGCCATCTTCAGCTGCTTCCCCGCGCGGAATGCGGGAGCGATCGACGCCTTGATCTGAATGACGCCGCCCGTCTTCGGGTTGCGACCCATCCTTGCGGCGCGCTTGCGTGCCTCGAAATTGCCGAAGCCCGTGATCTGCACCTTCGAGCCCTTCT
>QHUF01000401.1 GCA_003221075.1 Gemmatimonadota bacterium | reverse complement strand
CATTGCCAACATCACCAACCCCAAGCGGATGGCAGCGGTATTCCGCACCTATCAGCCGACCTACGTCTACCACGCAGCCGCGTACAAACACGTGCCGCTGTGCGAGGCCAACGTCTGCGAGGCGGCGTGGAACAACATCCTGGGCACGCTGCGGCTCGCCGAAGCGGCCGCCCGCCATGGCGTCGCGAAGTTCGTCCTCATCTCGACCGACAAGGCCGTCAACCCCACGAGCGTACTCGGCGCCACGAAACGCGTGGCCGAACGCGTCGTACTGGAGCTGCCCTACCTCGCCGCGGCGGACACCGACTTCCGCGCCGTGCGCTTCGGGAACGTGCTAGGATCTGACGGCAGCGTGCTGCCGCTGTTCCGGCAGCAGCTCGCGGCCGGGGGCCCTCTCACTGTGACACACCCCGAGGTGAAGCGGTACTTCATGACCATTCCTGAGGCCGCGGAGCTCGTGCTACAAGCGGCGGCGCTCTCCGAAGCGCGCGGCCGGATCGCGATGCTCGAGATGGGAGAGCAAATCCGCATCGTCGACCTGGCCGAGCACCTCATCCAGCTCGCCGGCCTCGTGCCTCACCGCGACATCCGGATCGAATTCACCGGCTTGCGCCCGGGGGAGAAATTGCAGGAAGAGCTTGTCGCGGCCGGGGAGACGGCGCTGCCGACATCGATCGGGAAGATCTACGTGGTAGAGCCGAAGCCGCACGACCCCCTCACCTTCCGCGAGGGGCTGGACCGGCTCGCCGCGCTGCTGCGGCTAGGGGATGACGAGGAGGTGTTACGCGGAATCGCCGCGCTTGTGCCGGAGTACCGCCCCCCGCCGGGTTCGGCGGCCGCTCGGGCCCTCGCAGCCCTGCACAGCGAGGTGCCGCCGCCTGTCACCTCGCATGTGGCACCCGCACCTGCGGAGCAGAGCGGATGACGACGAGTGGAGACGCCGGGCCCGACGTGCTACCGAATGCCGCGGCGCCGCGACGGACCTGGCTCGCGTTCTCCCCGCCGTCGGTCGACCAGGCCGAGATCGACGAAGTCGCGGATACGTTACGCTCGGCGTGGATCACGACCGGGCCCAAGACTCAACGGTTCGAGCGTGAATTCGCCGCGTTTGTTCGCGCACCCGGCGCCCTCGCGCTGAACTCCTGCACCGCCGCTTTGCACACGGCGCTGGCGACGCTCGGGATCGGACCGAGCGACGAGGTCATCACGACCCCGATGACGTTTGCCGCCTCGGTCAACGTGATCGAGCACGTGGGTGCCCGCCCAGTTCTCGTGGATGTGGAGCCCGACACGCTGAACATCGACCCTGCAGCCATCACCGCAGCCATCACGCCCCGGACCAAGGCCATCCTCCCTGTCCACTACGCCGGTCACCCCGCGGATCTGGACCGCATTGGGGAACTGGCCCGGGCCCACGGCCTCGCGGTCGTGGAGGACGCGGCGCACGCCATTCCCGCGACGTACCGGGGGCGGTTCATCGGCGCGGGGCCGAACCCGGTGGCGTTCAGCTTCTACGCCACGAAAAACCTCACGACCGCCGAAGGCGGCATGCTCACGGGCGAGCCGGCGTTCCTCGAGCGGGCCCGCGTACTCAGCCTGCATGGAATGACGCGGGACGGCTGGCAACGATACCACGAGGGCGGGAGCTGGTTCTACGAGGTCGTGGTCCCCGGCTTCAAGTACAACATGACTGACATCCAGGCCGCCATGGGACTGTGCCAGCTGCGCAAACAGGAGGAATTCCAGCGGCGGCGACGCGAGGTTGTGGCGCGCTACACCAGCGCCTTCGCCGATGACGAGGCGCTCGAGGTTCCCGTGACGCGGCCGGACGTGACGCACGCCTGGCACCTCTTCGTCCTCCGGCTTCGGCCTCAGGCGCTTCGCATCGGGCGCGACCAATTCGTTGCGGAACTCACGGCACGTAACATTGGGACCTCTGTGCACTTCATTCCCGTCCATCTCCACCCCTACTATCGGAACAAGTACGGTTATCGGCCGGATGACTTTCCCGTTGCCTACGAGAACTTCCGGCGCATGCTGAGTCTACCGCTCCACCCCGGGTTGTCTGATGGTGACGTGTCGGACGTAATCGAGGCAGTCCTCGCGGTCGCGGGGGCACACCGGCGCTGAGAGGAAGCGCGCGATGCACTTTGGCTGGGGTCGAATGAAGGCACCCTGCGACTCTCAAGTTTTCGGAGAGATTCGGTAGCTTCCCGGGGTACTGTCGAGCGTGTGCCGCGCCGCCGATGATCCTCAGTCATCCGAATGACCACGATAACCGCCCTTTTTCATCCAGCTCGGCACTGGCGGCGTCGGCACGCGCGCCGGCTTGGGAGCGACTCGCTGGGCCGGAGTCGAGGCTGGAATCGAGGTAGGGAACCGGAAGCTCGTCAGATTTTTCAGAACGATATCGAGATTGCTGACCTTCATCGGATGCTCGTGCACCATGCACGCCAGGGCAGCAGCGAGTTGATCGATTTCCCCCGATCCGATACGACGTAATTGTTGCCAAATCGCCGATCGACCCAACTGGTGAAAATCTTCGCGTACGAAGATCAGATTGTCGCCGGTATGAAAACGTTCCCACAGGGTGACATCCCTCTCCAGCGCCGCCAGCGATACATAAATGACGAGAGCTGAAAAACGATCAATCTCTTGGCCGTAGTCTTGCTCGCTACGTTCGGGATGTTGGTAGGCGCGGTGGCCGATTTCCGTGGCGTGGCGGCCCCTCAAGGCCGGCACCCACATGCCGTCGTAGT
>QHUF01000400.1 GCA_003221075.1 Gemmatimonadota bacterium | reverse complement strand
TCCGCAGTACCCTCGTCGCGATGATCCACTTCGACCTCGACAAGTCGAACATCCGTGGCGACGACATGGGTGCGCTCGATCAGAAGGTCGCGATTCTGCAGGCCAATCCCGATCTGCGGATCCGGATCGGCGGGCACTGCGACGAGCGCGGCTCGGATGAGTACAACCTGGCGCTCGGCAATCGCCGCGCGCAGTCCGCGAAGCAGTATCTCGTGAGCCATGGCATCGATGCGGGCCGCATCGAAACGCAGTCGTGGGGCGAGGAGCGGCCGGCCGTGGACGGCCACGACGAGTCCGCCTGGTCGCAGAACCGGCGTGACGAGTTCGAGCCAATCAGCGGTGGCGACAATCTCCGCCGTCCGTAGCACCCTTGTCCTGACGCTGGGGCTCGTCGCCGGCTGCGCCTTGAAAGGCGACGTCCGGAAGGTCGAGCTCCAGGTCCAGGCGCTGCAGGCCGACCTCGCCCGGAGTGACGCGGCACGGGCGGCGGAACGGGACACGATCCTGGCCGCCGTCCGGCTGCTGCAGCAGGCGCTCGCGACGCAGCAGGCGTATCTCGTCCAGATGCGTGGCGATATGCGCACCGAGCTGCTGGCGGTACAGCAGCAGCTCACGAATCTCCAGGAGCTGGCGGGTGTCAGCCAGCAGCGGATCACGGAGCTGCGATCGCGGATCGAGTCGCGAGCGCAGCAACCGGATCCTGGAATTCCGGCGGCAGGAGGCGCGCCGGTGGGGCCCTCGGGCAATGCCGCCGGGCCTGGTCCCGATCAGATGTACGATATCTCGCTGCAGCAGTACCGCCGTGGCAGCCTCGCGACGGCCCGGCTGGGGTTGCGGGAGTTCCTGCGCGTCTTTCCCACCCACGAGCGCGCGCCCGATGCCCTCTTCTACATCGGCGAAAGCTTCGAACAGGCGGCACCCGATTCCGCGGCGGCGGTGTACGATCAAGTCGTGAAGACCTATCCCAAATCGCCCCGCGCTCCGTCAGCCCTCTACAAGCAGGGCCTCCTTGCCGAGCAACGAGGCGATAAGCCGACGGCGCGGACCTTCTATTCCCGGGTGATCGCGACGTATCCGCGCTCGCCCGAGGCCGATCTCGCGCGGCAAAATCAGCAGCGTCTCAGGCCGTAACGCGTTCCGGCGGTACAAACGATGACGCCACGCGGTGAGATGCCGTTTCTCGATCATCTCGAAGAGCTGCGTTGGCGCATCCTCTGGAGCCTCGTCGCGATCGTGGTGGGGACGGTCCTCGGTTGGGTTCTGCTCGACAAGATCGACATCATCGACATCCTGAAGCGGCCCATCGCGCCGTATCTGCCCGGTGGCCGCCTCGTTTTCACGAGCCCCGCCGAGCCGTTCATGCTCACGCTGAAAGTGGCGTTCGCGCTGGGCTGTGTCGTGGCGTCCCCGGTCGTCATCTATCAGATCTGGGCGTTCCTGTCGCCGGCGCTCTACGAGCGCGAGCGGCGGCTCATCGTTCCCGCCCTCGCCGTCGGCGTCGTGCTGTTTCTCGCCGGGGCGATTGCGTGCTACCAATGGCTGCTGCCGGCCGCGCTCAAGGTGCTGCTCGGTTTCCAGCGCACCGATCTGACCGCGATGATCACCATCGACCGCTACTTCGGCATGGCGGTACCGTTCGTCGTGGGCTGCGGGCTCGTGGCCGAGCTGCCGCTGGTCGTGACGATCCTGGCGTCGCTGGGCATCGTGACCCCGCAGTTTCTGGGACGGCAGCGGCGCTACGCCATCGTGATCGCCGCCTTCCTGGCGGCTCTCCTCACGCCGCCCGATGCGGTGTCGATGATGCTGATGCTGGGACCGCTGCTGCTCTTGTACGAGCTCAGCATCTGGTGCGCGTGGGTCGCGAGCCGCAGGCGCGCGCGGCGGATCGCGGCGGCGACCATGGTGGTGCTCGTCCTTGGCCTGGGCGGGGCGTCGTTGCACGCGCAGAATCCTCCACCACCACCGCCGCGGCGGGACACGGCGGCGGTCGTCAAGCCACCCGGGACTCAGGCGGACAGCGGTCGCCGCGGCATAGACACCGCGACCGCACGCAAGAGCGGACTGCCTACCGGCCCCACCCGTTCGTTTCCCCAGCCCGATGCCGTGATGGACTCGCTGCTCAAACTCCAAGGCTTCCAGATCACCCACTACATGTCCGACACGTTCGTCGTCGTGGGCGACAGCCAGATGATCTTCCTGCGTCGCGAGGCGTACGTCGAGCGCGAGGGCACGCGGCTCCAAGCCGACTCGATTCGCTATCACGAGGCGAGCTGCCGGCTCAACGCATCGGGCGACCCGCAGCTGTTCGATCAGGGCACGGTGCTCATCGGGGAGGGCATGA
>QHUF01000399.1 GCA_003221075.1 Gemmatimonadota bacterium | reverse complement strand
CGGGAGAGCTTTGAGCGCTACACTCGTATCGGCGGTCCCGTCGTGGTGCATACGAACACGGAGCCGATGGTGGTCGCGGCGATAACCAGCCCGCTCACCATCATTGCGAGCGACGCCTACTGGCAGGACGGCACGGGCCATCCGCGCACCACGGGCGCGTTCGCGCGGGTGCTAGGCCGCTACGTGCGCGAAACGCGGGCAAATGTAGGGGCGCAGCATGCTGCGCCCCTACCTACCGACACGCTCTCGTTGATGGACGCCATCCGCAAAATGACGCTCATGCCGGCGCAACGACTCGAGCCCCGAGTCCCAGCGATGCGCCAGAAGGGACGCCTGCGGGTCGGCGCAGACGCGGATATCACGATCTTCGATCCGGCGACTGTGTTGGATCGCTCGACGTACCGGGAACCGTCGCTCGCGCCCGTCGGCATACAGCACGTGATCGTGAACGGCGTCTCCGTGGTCGCGAACGGGCAGGCCGTCGAGGGCGTCGCGCCCGGCAAAGCGGTACGGGGCGAGGCACCACGATGACCGAGGCGCAGACGGATCCCGATCTGCTCTATGTGGGGACGTATACCGAAAACATCTACCTCGTCCGCATGGACCGGGGGTCCGGTGAGCTGTTGCGAGTCGGCGCGGTAAACGCCGGCGCAAACCCGTCCTTCCTTAGTATGCACCCCAACGGGGGCATGCTCTACGCCGTCAACGAGGTCGAGCACGGTGCAGTGAGCGCCTTCGCGATCGCCGGAGGTACCGGCGAGCTCACTCGACGCGGCGAGCAGCCGTCGGAGGGTGGTGCGCCCTGCTACGTAAGCGTGGACAGCAGCGGCCGCGCTGTACTCGTCGCCAACTATGACGGGGGCAGCGTCGCGCTACTGTCGATTCAGATGGATGGGACACTCGCCCCAGCCGCGCACGTGGTCCACCACACGGGAAAAGGACCGAATGCCGAGCGTCAGGAAGGGCCGCATGCGCACTGCATCCTTCCCGATCCCTCGAATCGCTTCGCGCTCGCGGCAGACCTCGGCGCCGACCGCGTGTTCCTCTACCGTCTCGATCTCGAGGGGAGATCGCTCCGCCATGTGGAGGGCGGCGATGCGGTCATGAAGCCCGGCGCGGGCCCGCGTCACCTAGCCTTCCACCCAACGCTGCCGCTGGTGTTCGTCGCCAATGAGCTCGATTCCACAGTGGCCACGCTGCGCTTCGACGCCGAGCGCGGCGCACTTTCCCCGCTCGACACACTGTCGACCGTCCCGGCTGGGTGGGGGGGGACCGGCACGAATTACCCAGCCGACATCCACGTCGCAGCAAACGGCCGGGCGTTGTACGTGTCGAACCGCGGTCACAACAGCATCGCCGTGTTGTCCGTCGCGGAACCGACGGGCGCGCTCGTGCTCGACCAAGTGGTCTCCACAGAGGGCGACTGGCCGCGCAATTTCAGTCTGGATCCGAGCGGGCGGTGGCTGCTCGTCGCCAATCAGCGGTCTGACTCCGTCGTGGTGTTCGGGCGCGATCCCGACAACGGCAGGCTGACGCCCACGCGCCAGCGGCTCGCGATACCAAGCCCCGTCTGCCTGCGGTTCCCCGGCTGCTGATCTCAGTTCCTGTCGTCTCTGTCGTCCTCGTCGTCTTTTTGTCGGTACTCCGACGTTGCTCGTGGTTCCGATGCTTCCTTCGTGGTAGACTAGGCGAACGCCATTCCTGAAATCCGCAGGTTCCAGCCTACTCCAGCTCCGACTGTTCCTGACCTTAAAAGAAAGGGCGACTCCG
>QHUF01000398.1:2693-5225 GCA_003221075.1 Gemmatimonadota bacterium | reverse complement strand
CACACTCTACGATTTCACCGGGCGGTCCTACGGCAACCATGGGGAGTTCGTCGGCTTCAGCCGGGACTTCTCCGCGCAGAGCGGTTTCGTCAATCGCGTGAACGTCGTGCAGGGACGCATCTTCAATCGGTTCACCCGATATGGAAAGCCGGGGGCGCTGCTCGAGAACGCCACCACCTACGTCCTGATTCAGCCGACGTGGCGATACGATGACTTCCTCAGGCTGCGCAGCACGCTCGAGGGCAGCATTACGCAGCAGCTACAGTTGAACATTCGGGGCGGGTGGTTCGTGACGGCGGTCTGGAGCAACTCACATCAGCGATTCGACCCTCCGGAATACGCGCGTTACCAGGTCGACGCCGGCGGCACGCCGGTGCCGTTCGCCGTTCCGCATGGCCTGTACAATCTGTGGGGCGGTATCGCCGCGCTCAGCACGCCCAACCGCACCCTGAAGATGGATCTCAGTCTGGGGCGGGTGTCCGGGCCGATCTTCGCCGAAGCATCCGAAGGCCGCGCGCTCAATCTCTTCATCGCGCTGGCCTTCAAGCCGACATCGTCGCTGCGCTTCGAGGGGCAATGGCCCCATCAGGTGATCACCCGCGCGACAGACGGCAGCTGGTTCTCGACGGCGAACATTCCCCGGCTCAAGGTCGAGTATCAGCTCACGCGAGATATCTTCTTTCGATATGTCGGCCAGTACTTCTCTCAAGTGCGTGATACGCTGCGCGACCCTCGGACCGGCGATCAGCTGATCGTCGACAGCATCCCGCAGGGACGCAGCACGAACACGGAGTTCCGCAACGATTTTCTGTTTTCCTACAAGCCGACGCCCGGGACGGTACTATTCTTCGGGTACGGCTCGTCACTGAGTGAGCCGGACCCGTTCAGCTTCCGCCGCCTGTCACGCACCGGAGACGGATTCTTCCTGAAGGCCAGCTACCTGTTCCGCATGTGATCACCCTCGAGCACGAGCTTCACGAGGAGCGCGTCGCCAAGCAGCGGCAATACGTGCTGGCGAACACGCGCGCCCGCTGGGGCTTCGTGGGATTCGGCATCGCGCTGCTTGTCGGAGTAAAGCTCGCCGGCATCGTCACGATCTCGCCGTGGTTCATCCTCGCGTTCGCCGCGAGCTTCGCGGCGGCGAACGCCGGGGTGCGTCGCCTGGTCGAGCGCGGTGCCTTCCAACCGTGGTACGCGCAGCTCAACCTCGTCGTCGGGTGCCTGCTGATTTCCGCCGTGCTGTTCGCGATGGGTACGAACGGCCATGTGCTGTACGGCGCCTACGTCATCGCGCCGCTGCAGGCCGCGCTCTACCTCGAGCGCCGGGAGGCGTGGGGCGCGCTGATCATCAATCTCGCCGCCTTCACGCTCGTCACCGCGCTGGCGCAGGTCGTCGGGCACGGCTGGAGCTGGGCGCTCTACATCCAGGAAACCCTCGTCCTGGTCTTCGCCTGCGTCGCCCTCGTGCCGATGCTCGTGCAGATCGTCGATCGCCTGCGGACCGCGCGCGGCGTGCTGGGTGAGATCGAGCGCGGCGATCTTACGCGCCAGATGGAGAGCGGCGCGGCGCACGCGGCCACCGACGAGCTCGGATTCCTCGGCGTGAGCGTCAACCGCACCACCGCCGCGATCGCGGACATCATTCGCGAGATCGGGCGCCAGGGCGGTGCGCTCGCGGCGATGGCGGGCGGGCTCGCCACGGCAGCGCGCGAGCTGCAGACGTCTTCTCAATCGATCTCAAGCACGACGCATCAACTCTCAGAGGGAACCGAGCGGCAGCGCCAGCTGATCGGGTATGGGCGCCAGGACTCCGAAGCTGCCTCAGGCCTGGCGACGACGCTGCACGCGCGCGCCCAGGAGGCCGAGCGGCAGATCACCGACATCGCCCTGCAGGCGCACAAGCGCGGCGAGGAAGTCGCGCGCGCAAGCACGCTGCTGATGAACCTGATGGTGCACATGGATCACGCGTCCGAGGTGGCGGGCGTGCTCGACCGCGAATCGAAGGAGATCGGCAAACTGGTGGACGGCATCACGCGGATCGCGAGCCAGACCGATTTGCTGGCGCTCAACGCGGCGATTGAGGCCGCGCGCGCCGGACAGCATGGACTCGGCTTCCGCGTCGTCGCCGGCGAGGTGCGCAAGCTGGCCGAGCAGAGTGGCCGCTCGGCGGAGGAAGTGCGGACCAAGGTGCGCGCGACGCAGGATCAGATCAATCGCGTGGTGGACGCCATGCAGAAGGGGCGCGAAGCGGCGAAGGGCGTCGGCACCGTGGCGAGCACCGTGCAGGGCGCGCTCGATGCCATCTTCGCCGATCTCAATTCGACGGTCCAGTTTGCGACGTCGTTCGCCGCGGAGACCGAGAATCAGACGAAACGGATGCGCGAGGTCTTGCGGCGCATGGAGGAAGTCGCCGCGATCACGGAGGGCGCTGCTACCGGCGCCCGACAGACATCGGCGGCGACCGCCCAGCAAATCGCATCACTCAGCGAGCTTACGACGACATCGGAGCATCTCTCCGATGCCGCGGCGACG
>QHUF01000398.1:0-2573 GCA_003221075.1 Gemmatimonadota bacterium | reverse complement strand
CTTCGGGCTGCGCATGGGGACCGTCCAAGTCTAGCACGACGAGGTCGGCGCACTTCCCTGCCTCGATCGATCCGATCTCCGATTCGAGCCCCAGCGCCCGCGCGCCGCCGAGCGTGGCTAGCTCCAGCGCCCGCGCGGCGGGCAACGCATCCGGTCCGAGCCGCGGTTTCTGGATGAGGGCCGCCAGGCGCATCTCGGCGAAGGCGTCGAGCCGGTTGTTGCACGGGGCGCCGTCCGCGCCGATCCCGACTCGGCAGCCGGCCGCCAACATCTCGGGAATCGGGGCAATGCCGCTGCCCAGCTTCAGGTTCGAGCTCGGGCAATGGACCACGTTCGTCCGCTGCCGCGCGAGCACGGCGATGTCGTCCTTGTCCACCCAGACGCAGTGCGCCAAGGCGGCGCGTGGCCCCGAGATCCCGACCGAATCGAGGTACGCGATCTCATCGTGGCCGGTCTCGCGCTTCACCGTCTCCAGCTCGAGGGGTGTTTCGGCCGCGTGCGTATGAATCGTGGCTCCGGTTCGCTCCGCCAGATCGCTCACCGCCCTGAGCAACGGCCCCGTGCAGCTCGGCGCGAACCGCGGGGCGAAGCAATAGCGCAGCCGTCCGGCGGCGGCGCCATGCCACTTGGCGCACAGCTCTGCGCTCTCCGCAAGCGCCGTGTCGGTCGGCTCGCGCAACGCCGCGGGACACGATGGCGCATCCATCAGGCACTTCCCCGCGGTCGCGCGGATGCCGATCGATTCGAGTGCCTCGAACGCGGCGGTCGTGTAACGCACGGACTCCATGTCGAGAATTGCAGTCGTGCCGCCGAGCAGCAGCTCCGCGGCGCCCAGCATCGCGGAGGCGTGAACGGAGGCTTCGGTGTGCGCGGCTTCGAGTGGCCAGATGCGCTGCGCGAGCCACGCCTCGAGCGAGAGATCGTCGGCGAGCCCGCGGAAGAGCGTTTGACAGAGGTGGATGTGCGCTTGTACGAGACCAGGAAGCACGACGAGGCCGTCACAATCGATCGTGGTGGGTTTTGGCCGCCCATCCGCCCGTCTGCCCATCCGCCCAACGCTTACAATGCGTCCGTTCTCAACGAGCACATCGGCATCGACGATGCGCCGGGAGTCGTCCATAGTCACCAGGCGTCCGCCCCGCAGCAGGAGCGCTTTGCTCAACGGAGCTTCAGCAAATCGACGGGATTAAACGCCACGTTGCCATACTGTGCTCCCCAATGCAGATGCGGACCCGTCACGCGGCCCGTCGCGCCGACGCGGCCGATGATCTGGCCGCGCTCGACGGTGTCGCCGACCGCCACCAGCGCGCGGCTCAAGTGGAAGTAGACAGTCATGACGCCATCGCCGTGGTGCACAAAGACAGAGATGCCTCCGTAGAAAAAGTCGCCGACGAGCGCTACGATGCCGCGATTCGACACCCGTACCGGCGCGCCTTTCGGGCCGGCGAGGTCGAGTCCCGCATGGCGGCTCCGCCATACTCCGTTGACCTGTCGCCCTGAGCCAAACACGCTCGTGATACGTGACGTGCGGGGACGCACGAACGGCGCTTTCCAGAGTCTCGGCAGCTCGTGTGCGCGTCGCGCTGCGTCGCCCATCAGATCGCGCTCGCGATCGATCCGCGCCAATAGTGCGCTGTCGGGCGGCGGGGTGAATCGCTCAGCGGCGCGGACCTGCTCGTTCACGGGTGCTTTGCGTGGCCTCACTGGCACGTACGCCGCCTTTCCCACGACCGCGCCATCCCACCGGATCGACAGTGTCACGATTCTGGTGCTGTCCGTCGCGCCCAGCGGCACGGCAGCCAGCGCCTTGCCGCCCGTGAAATGCAGCGGCTCACCCGCGACATCGCCGGTGATCGCACCGGGCGCGGATACGACAATCAGCGAGCCCTGGGGCGGCGTAGCCGGCTGCCAGCTGATGTCCTGCGTGAACAGCGCCGCGGCAAACAGGAAAAGCGACGTCACGTCGAGATCCGCGGCCCCTTCGCGGTGCTGTCCGAGGACGGCGGCAAGTCGAAATAGGCCTCGACCTCGTCGAGCAGCTCATCGTCGTCATAGACGCCGGCGAGAATCCGCTCCGCCGTGCCCGGCTGGACGAGCACGTAGCCGAACGGATAGTCCACACCGGTCAACAGAATCATGCGGCGCTGCCGGTTCGGGAGCGTTACGTAGATCGTGTCGGAATTGGTGGGCACGAGCTTGATGTTGTGCCGCGACAGCGTCGGTGCGATACCTTCGGTCGTGTAGTTCAGCTCGTCGAGCGCCTCGGCCTGGTCATCGGCCGACAGCGTGTCCGCGCCCGCGAGCCAGAAGACGACCATTGTCGGCTCGGAGATGACGCGCGGCTCGTTGAGTGCCGTGTTCGCCGAATCGCGCGGCGTCAGGTCTGCGAAGCTCAGCGTGTCGGAGGTGCGTGTTGTAACGGCCGCGTTCTGCGGCCGACAGGAGGCGAGCAGAGCCAGTGCGATCAGTGTTGCCGCGCGCATGGCAGACAATATACTTAGCCCATGGCGGCTCCTCCTCCGTCCGTCCCGCCGGTCAAGCGCCATCACTGGATCGTTCGCCTCACGCATTGG
>QHUF01000109.1 GCA_003221075.1 Gemmatimonadota bacterium | reverse complement strand
ACCTATCCGATCGCGACGGCGCTCGCGACGACCGGTGTGATCGTGGCGGCCGCGTATCTGCTGACGGCGCTGCAACGGGTGATTTATAACCCGCTGACGAATCCTGAGAACGAGAAGCTGCCCGACCTGTCGCCGCGAGAGCTCGCCGTGCTGATCCCGCTGCTCGTCGGCATTCTGTGGGTAGGGATCTATCCCAAGCCGTTCCTGCAGCGCATGGAACCGGCGGCGCGCGCGCTGATCGAACAGGTGAAGCCGAATGCCGCGCCGACGGCGGGTCAGCCATGAAACTGGATCCCGCCATCTATCGCGACCTGCTGCTATCGCTCTTGCCCGAGCTGGTGCTGACCGGGTGGGCGCTCGTGCTGCTGTTGT
>QHUF01000108.1 GCA_003221075.1 Gemmatimonadota bacterium | reverse complement strand
CTCGTTCGCCTATCTGGAGCGAGAGCAGCTGCTGGTGCCCGAATACTATGTGCTGCTCATCTTCGGGACGCTCGGCATGATGGTCATGGCCGCCGGCGCCGACCTGATGGTGATCTTCCTGGGACTGGAGCTGATGTCGGTCGCGGTCTACGTGCTCGCGGGTCTCGACCGCCGCCGTGCCCGGTCGGCGGAGGCGGCCCTCAAGTATTTCCTGCTCGGCGCGTTCGCATCGGGATTTCTCCTGTACGGCATCGCCCTCGCGTACGGCGCGACCGGTACCACGAACCTCGGCCTCATTGGCGGGCAAGTCAGCACCATGGGCAGGCCGAGCGTCATGTTGCTCGCCGGTCTGGCGCTGTTGATCGTGGGGTTCGCATTCAAGATCGCAGCGGTGCCATTCCACATGTGGGCGCCGGACGTCTATGACGGCTCGCCCACGCCGGTGACGGCGTTCATGGCCACCGGCGTGAAGGCGGCGGCGTTTGCCGGGCTCTTCCGCGTCCTCAATCAGGCGTTCGGCCCGGTCGCCGCGTGGCACGACATCCTGTGGTGGCTCGCGGCCGTCACAATGATCGGCGGCAACCTCTTTGCCCTCAGCCAGCGGTCGCTCAAGCGCATGCTCGCGTACTCGTCGGTCGCACACGCAGGCTATCTGCTCGTCGCCGTGACTGCGGGCGGCGCGGCCGGGACAAGCGCGTTCCTGGTATATGTCATCGCGTACACACTGATGTCGCTCGGCGCGTTCGGCGTGCTGACGGCCAAGGGCAGGGCGGGTGAGAGCGACGTCACGATCGACGATCTCGCAGGGCTCGCCGCCGAGCGTCCCTGGCTGGCCTTCGCGCTCGCGGTGTGCATGCTGTCGTTGCTCGGCTTTCCCGGAACGGTCGGATTCATCGGCAAGTGGTACATCCTCATCGCTGCCACCGGCGCCGGCAAGAACACGCTGGCCGCGATTCTCGTGCTGACCAGCGTCGTGTCGGCGGGGTACTATCTTCCCGTCATCATGGCGATGTACATGAAACCGCCGCCGGTCGAACACGCACATGTCGACGTCTCGCTCGACCGCTGGGGGCGGACCGCCGTCGCGGTGGTCGTCGTCGGCCTGCTGCTCTTCGGCGTCTGGCCCAACCGGTTGTTCGAGCTCGCGAAATCGGCCGGAGACAGCGTGCAACCCGCGGCGACGACCGCCGTAACCCCACCCTAAAGGGTGGGAAAGGGACCCGTGAACCTTCCCGCCACAATCTTTCGCCAGTACGACATTCGCGGCCTCGTCGATGAGCAGCTCACGCCCGCGGCCGCCCACGCCGTCGGACAAGCATACGCCACATTCGCCTGGGAGCGGCTGCGTAACGGCAAGCCGCCACGCGTCGCCGTCGGACGTGACAACCGGCCGTCGGGTGCCGCGCTCGCCCAGGGTGTGCGCGAAGGTGTCACCGCGGCGGGAGGAGTGGCGATCGACGTCGGCGAGCTGCCGACGCCCGCGCTCTACTTCGCGACCAAGACGCTGCCGGTCGATGGCGGCATCCAAGTCACCGGGTCGCACAACCCGCCGGAATTCAACGGCTTCAAGATGGTGCTCGCGCACGACGCCGTCTTCGGCGACGACATCCAGGTCCTGTACCGGCTGATCAATGACGACAAGCTCGTCACGAAGGCCGGCGGCACACAAACCGTGCACCGCGCACTGCTCACCGCGTACCGGGATGCGATCGTCAAGCGGAACGCGCCACTCGCGCGGCGGCTCAAGGTGGTGGTGGATTGCGGCAACGGCGTCACGAGTCTCGTGGCCGTCGAGACGCTGAAGCAGCTGGGCGCCGACGTCGTTGCGCTGTTCGCCGAGTCCGACGGGACGTTCCCGCATCACCATCCCGATCCCACGGTGCTCGAGAACCTCCACGACCTCCAGGCCGCGGTCAAAAAGGAGAAAGCCGAGCTGGGCATCGCGTTCGACGGCGACGGTGACCGCATCGGCGCGGTCGATGAGCGCGGCGAGCCGGTGCTGGGCGATCAGCTCCTGGTGCTGTTCGGGCGCGACCTGGTGCATCGCATGGGCAAGAAGCACCCGGTGATCTTCGACGTGAAGTGCTCGGAGGTGCTGCCGCAGATGTTGCAGAAAGCCGGTCTCCAGCCGGTCATGTGGAAGACGGGGCATTCGTTCATCAAGCAGAAGATGAAGGAGATCGGTGCCCCGCTCGCGGGCGAAATGAGCGGCCACATGTTCTTCGGCGGCGACTGGTATGGATTCGACGACGCGCTGTTCGCCGCGGCCCGGCTGCTGGCGTATCAGGCGCGCGAAGGCGGGCCACTCTCGCGTCTGCTCGCCGATCTGCCCAAGACCTACGCCACGCCCGAAATGCGTGTCGATTGCCCGGACGAGCAGAAGTTCGACCTCGTCCAGCAGGCGGCGCAGGAGTTCGCCGCCAAGTACCCCGTGTCGACGCTCGACGGCGTGCGCATCACCTTCCCGCAAGGGTGGGGACTGCTGCGCGCCTCGAATACGCAGCCGGTGCTGGTCATGCGGTTCGAAGCGACAAGCCCGAAGGCGCTCGACGCGTATCGCGCCGAGGTCGAGGGCTGGCTGGCGGCGCGTGGCGTGACGGCGTGACACGGTCGAACCGGCGCACGCTGTACCTGATCGGCGCCGGTCTGCTGGTGGCTGCGTTGGTCGGCGGCCGCTGGCTGGCGGTGGAGACGGCGGAACGAGCGTGGGACCGCACCTTCGCGGGGGGCGAGGCAGTGATTGCCGTCCGCGATCTCGCCCGGCTGCTGCAGGTCTTCGTCTCAGTCGTGGCGACGGCGTGGCTGACCGGCAATCTGCTGATCGTCTATCGGGCCATCGGCTCCGTGCAGATGCCGCGCCGGTTCGGCGACCTGGAGATCGTCGAAGCCGTCCCGCGCCGCACGCTCCTTACCGCCACCGTCCTGCTCGGCATCCTGCTCGGTACGTTGCTGTCCCTGGGGACGGGCGACTGGTGGCGTCACGTCGTCATGGCGGCATCCCCACCGCACTTCGGCGTCACCGATGCCACGAAACTCGGTTACGACGCCGGCTACTACGTCAGCGTGCTTCCGTGGCTCGC
Source organism: Gemmatimonadota bacterium (assembly GCA_003221075.1). GTDB lineage: Bacteria > Gemmatimonadota > Gemmatimonadetes > Gemmatimonadales > GWC2-71-9 > 20CM-2-65-7. Next base: position 6,449 of record QHUF01000108.1, on the reverse strand, counting down.
CGCGGTGCAGAACCGCACGCTGGTTCTGGTCGTGGGTGCCCTCGGCATTGTGGCGCTGCTCTACGGCATCATCGGCTCGCTGCGCATTCGCCGCGGCCTGCTTCGCGCCAGCGACTATGCGCGCGTTCACCTCGGAGCATTGCTCGCGTGTCTCGCGCTCGTCATCGCGTGGGGCGCCGTGCTCGATCCGGCCGAAGTCGTGGGCGGCCGGCACGGGATCGTGGATCAGGCAGCCCTCACCGTCCGCATACCGGGGGCGGCGGTCGTGGCCGGCGTCGCGATCGTGACCGCAGTCATCTCGCTCGTCTGGGCCTGGCGAGACCGGCCCACGCTGATTCTCGCCGGCTGGGCGGCGCTGTTCGTCACGCTCACCGGCGGCTATTTCGTGATTCCCGGCGTCGTCCGCGCATCCACCAGCGGACCGGAGAGCGCCGAGCTGATACGCCACCGTGTGGCGCTCGAGCGGATCGCGTTCGGACTCGTCGACATGGATCCGAGCTCACCGCCGCCATTCCCGTCGGGGGAGGCGGCCGTCCGGACCATTCCGCTCCTGGATCCTCCTCATGTCGGCGCGGCGCTCGGCGCGCCGGAGAACGCCGTGGCCCTGCGCCCGCCGCGCCCGGAGGATCACGGGGCGGTCTGGCTGGTCGCTCCCACGAACGCCCCTGGGCCGGTGCGCCTCGCGACGGAGACCGACAGCGGCCTTGCGGTGACCGCCCTGCCATCGGAGAGCACGCCGCTGCTGTTCGGTCCCGGAATACCGGGACCTCTGGTGACGGCGGACAGCGCACCAGCCGTCACTCCCATAGGGTCCGGCGCCGTTCGACTTACGGGCGCGTGGCGCCGCTTCGCGATTGCGTGGACGATCCAGTCGTGGGGTTTGGTGCGGGGCGAATCGAACGGCAAAGTGCTGCTATGGCGGCGTGACGTCACCGAGCGCTTGGAGCGGCTCGCGCCCTTCGCCCGTTTCGGCGCCGCGACGCCGGTCCTGCGCAACGGCGCGTTGTGGTGGGTGAGCTGGGGCTATGTGTCGCACGACGCGTTTCCGCTGGTTCGGCCGCTCCCCTGGCGCGAAGAGCAGCCGCGCTTTCTGCGCGCCGGTATCGTCGGCGCCGTGCGGGTTGCCACCGGCGAGACCCATCTCTGGCTGGCGCCCGCGTACGACTCGCTGACTGCCGCCTGGGCCCGGCGGTTCGAGCCGCTGATCGAGCCCGCGGACCGCCTGCCCGCGGACCTCCGCGCCCAGCTCGCCTATCCCGTCGAGTCGTTCAAGATCGCGGTTGCCGAATTGGTGCGCGCGAGCGGCGATTCGTCCGTCGAGGCGGCATGGTTCACGCGGCCGCTGGAACCGTATCAGCTCGGCGCGCCGGACCGGACTCTCTGGACCGCCGTTGGTTTCGAGACTGGGCTGCTCATGCCGAAGCGGTTCGTCGGTCTGGCGGCGGCCGCCATCACGCCGCGTGGTGCGGAGCTTCATCTCTGGAGGCCGTCGGCCGGCGATCCTCCGCCCGAGCGACTGCCAGGCGAGCTGGTCGGGTCATCCTTGCTGCGGCCCGGACCACTTCGGGTGTGGCCGGTGGGCAAAACCATCATCACCGTCCAGGCGCAGATCCTCGACCCGGTCGACGCGCGCCCCCCACCGGCTCCTCGCGTCACGGAGGTCTACGTCACGGCGGATGGGCGCAGCGGACACGGCGTGACCGCCCGCGCCGCGCTGCTGGGCGGCGAACAGATGATCACCGATACCACGCTCACGGCACGCTGGGAGCGCGCGCGCCGGCTCGCCGTGCAGGCGGATTCGGCGCTCGCCGCCGGAGACCTGGAGCTGTTCGGGCGTTTGTGGCGGGCGCTGATTGGTGAGCTTGCTCCAGTCCACCACCCCCGCTAGGTTGCGCCGCCGTGACGGCCCCTGGAACGATCGTTGTCGCCCTCGGAGGAAATGCCGTCGCGCCGCCCGGTGAGCGGCCGACGATCAGCAATCAGTTTCGGCATACGCGCGCGAGCCTCGTCCCGATCGTGGAGCTCGCGGCAGCGGGATGGCACATCGTGCTGGTCCACGGCAACGGACCGCAGGTCGGCGACGAGCTGGCGCGCAACGAAATCGCCGGCGATCAGGTCGAGCCACTGCCGCTCGGAGTCCTGGTCGCGGGAACCGCCGGATGGATGGGATACATGATCCAGCAGTCGCTGCAGAACGCGCTCGCACGCGCGGGCGTGCAGCGGTCCGTCGTCACGCTGATCACGCAGACGCTGTGTCGTGCCGACGATCCCGATCTCCGCACGCCGTCCAAGCCGGTCGGCCATACGCTCGATCCGGTCCGGCAGGCGCGGCTCCTCGCGCGCGGCATTCCGGTCCGGGACGGGAGGCGGCTCACCCCCAGTCCCAAGCCGGCGGGGATTGTCGAGCAGCAGATGGTGCGGGACCTGGCGGCCGCCGGCCACATCGTGATCGCCGGAGGTGGCGGGGGACCCCCAGTGTACCAGGACCCCAAGCTGGGCCTCGAGGGGATCGATGCCGTCGCAGACAAGGACCGCGTTGCCGCAATCCTCGGCCGTGAAATCGGGGCTCAGGTGCTGTTAATCCTGACCAACGTCACTGCTGTCTATCGCGGCTTCGGCACGCCGCACCAGGAAGCGATTCGGCGGCTGACGTTGGCGGGGGCGGAGCACCTGCTCGCCGGGAAGGAGCTGGGCGTCGGCAGCATGCGGCCGAAGGTTGAGGCCGCTGCCGAGTTCGTGCGCACCGGGGGCGAGCGGGCCATCATTGCCGAGCTGGCCCATGGACTCGCCGCACTCCGCGGCGAAGCCGGAACGACGATCGCGAAGGAGCACGCGTGAATCTGCACGAGTATCAGGCGCGGGACATTCTGCGAAGGCACGGCATTCCGGTACCTCCGGGGGAGGTCGCCACGACACCCGCGGAGGCACGCGCGATCGCGGAACGGTTCGGCGGCAAGGTCGTGGTCAAGGCACAGGTCCACGCCGGTGGCCGCGGCAAGGCAGGCGGTGTGAAGCTCGCGAAATCGGCTGCCGAAGCCGAGGCGCACGCCAAGGCCATTCTCGGCATGACGATCAAGGGTCTCACCGTCCACAAGGTGCTCGTCGCACCGGCGGCCGAGATCGCCACCGAGAGCTACGTCGGGATCATCGTGGATCGTACCTCGCAGCGGCCGGTCCTGATGGTGAGTCCAGCCGGCGGCATCGATATCGAAGAAGTCGCGGCCAAGACGCCCGAGAAAATTCATCGCCTGGCCGTGGACCCACGCTACGGCCTGCTCCCGCATCAAGCGGTGGCGCTCGGCTTTGCGCTGTACAGCGACGTGAAGCAGGCGCGCGCCGCCGCGGACATCATGCAGAAGCTGTACGGCGTGGTCTACGCGGTCGGAGCCTCCCTCGCGGAGATCAATCCCCTCGTGACGACTGCCGACGGAACCGTCCAGGCGCTCGACGCCAAGATCGGGATCGACGACAACGAGCTCGAGCGCCGGCCGGAAATCGCGGCCCTTCGGGATGTCTCGTCGGAAGCGCCGGAAGAGGTGGCGGCACGGGAGGCCGGTCTCACGTTCATCAAGCTCGATGGCGATGTGGGATGCTGCGTCAACGGTGCCGGCCTCGCGATGGCAACGATGGATCTTGTGAAGTATTACGGCGGCCAGCCGGCGAATTTCCTCGACATCGGCGGCAGCTCGAATCCCCAGAAAGTCGTCGCGGCGCTGCGGATCATGACGTCCGATCCGCGCGTGAAGGTCATCCTTTTCAACATTTTCGGCGGTATCACCCGCGGCGACGACGTCGCCAATGGCATCGTGCAGGCCACGAAGGAGTTTCCGCTCAAGGTGCCGATCGTGATCCGGCTGACCGGCACGAATGAGAAGGAAGGGATCGCGATTCTCGAGCGCGCGGGGTTCAAGGCGCTTGCCGACATGGACGAAGCAGTGAAGCAGGCGGTGGCATGAGCGTCTTCATCGATCAATCCACCCGCCTCGTGGTGCAGGGAATCACGGGCCGCGACGGATCGTTTCATGCCAAGCAGATGATCGAGTACGGCACCAAAGTCGTGGCCGGTGTCACCCCGGGGAAGGGCGGCCAACGGTTCGAAAACACCATCCCGGTGTTCAACACGGTCGCCCAGGCCGTCCACGAAACGCATGCGAATACGTCGGTGATCTACGTTCCGGCCGCGGTCGCCGCCTCTGCCATCTTCGAAGCCGCCGACTCCGGCATCGAGCTGATCATCTGCATCACTGAAGGGATTCCCGTGCTGGACATGACGCGCGTGCTGCCGTTCGTCCATGAGCGGGGTGCGCGCCTGATCGGGCCGAATTGTCCCGGCCTGATCTCGCCCGGCAAGAGCAAGGTGGGAATCATCCCCGGCAACATCTGCAAGCCCGGAAAGATCGGCGTCGTGTCGCGCAGCGGCACGCTCACCTACGAAATCATCCACCAACTCTCGACACACGGGATGGGACAGTCGACGTGCGTCGGCATCGGCGGTGATCCCCTCATCGGCACGAACTTCATCCACTGTCTTGCGGCCTTCGCGGCCGACGCCGAAACCGCCGCGATCGTGATGATCGGCGAGATCGGCGGTACCGATGAGCAACGGGCCGCTGAATTCGTGAAGGAGAAGGTCAAAAAGCCGGTCGTCGGATTCATTGCGGGCCAGACTGCGCCCCCTGGGCGTCGGATGGGACACGCCGGGGCGATCATTTCGGGTTCATCGGGAACCGCGGCCGACAAGATGGCCGCGTTGGCGAAGGCGGGCATCAGCGTCATGAAACGCCCCGCCGACGTGGTACCGCTACTGCAGGAACGCCTGTAAACGCAGTCAAACGCAGTTTCACGCATTCAAGGCTCACATGCTGACGCTAGCAATCATCAAACCGGACGCAGTGGCGGCGAGGCACACGGGCAAAATCATCGCGCATCTCGAGGCCGAGGGCTTTCAGATTCGCGACGCCCAGATGGTGCGGCTGACTAAATCTCGAGCCGAGTCATTCTACGAGGTCCACCGAGAGCGCCCCTTCTTCCGGCCGCTGGTCACGTTCATGACGTCCGGACCGGCGCTCGCCCTGGCACTCGAACGGGACGACGCGGTCACACACCTGCGGAAGGTCATCGGGGCGACCGATCCGGCCCAGGCCGATGCGGGAACGATCCGCCGGCTGTACGCCCAGTCGAAGGAACGCAACGCAATTCATGCGTCCGATTCGCCCGAAAACGCCGCACGCGAAGTCGCGTTTTTCTTCCCGACTCGTTGACGCAAGTGCCACAACGGTTTAGCTTCGCTCACCATGTTGCGAGTCGATTTGCGGGAGTTGACCCGTGGTGGGGGGGCCGTACAGACCCAGGGCGAGCTAAAACAGGACGATCCGGCGCTGGAAGGCGTGGATATCAGCCTGCGAGAGCCAGTCACGGTAACGGGGCGGTTGCAATCCATCGGTGAGGGGCGGTTCTACTGGCAGGGAACAGCACGTACCGCCGTCCAGGGCGAGTGCCGGCGCTGTCTGACGCCGGTGGCGACAGCGTTGCAATTGGAAATCGGAGCGCTGTTTACCCAGGACCCGGAAGCACTCGACGACCCGGATTCCTATCCCGTGGCGCCCGAGGCGACGGAAATCGACGTGACAACCGCCGTGCGCGAGGAGCTGCTGCTCGCCGCGCCGCGCTTCGTCGAATGCCGTGAGGATTGCAAGGGCATTTGCCCGCAGTGCGGAAAGGATTTGAACGCCGGTCCCTGCGGGTGTGCACCCGCAGCCGACGCCCGCTGGCAGCCATTGAAGGCGCTGAAGGATATGCTCCGCTCTAACTAGAGGACGATCGTAATGGCCGTACCCAAGCGCAGAACCTCCAAGCGCAAAAAGCGCGCGCGCCGCACCCACTACAAGGCGGTGCGTCCGACGCTGCAGCCATGCCCGCGCTGCGGTGACATGAAACAGCCCCATCGCGTTTGCCCGACGTGCGGATATTACAACGGCGAACAGCGAGTGACCGTCGAGGACTGATGATCCGCATCGCGTTGGATGCGATGGGAAGTGACAACGCCCCTCAAGTCGAAGTGGAGGGCGTGGCGCAGGCGCTCAAAGAGCTGCCCGCCGAATTCCAAATCCAGCTCGTCGGACGCAAGGCGGACATCGAGGCCGCGCTGGGCCGCGTCCCCGGCGCGGATCGCACCCGCATCGAAATCGTCGACGCCCCGGAAGTCGTGGGCATGGGCGACAAGCCGCTGGCGGCGATCCGCGGCAAGCCGCGCTCGTCGATCGCCGTCGGGCTCGGATTGCAGCAACAGGGCAAGTCGGACGCATTCATCTCGGCGGGGAACACCGGGGCGGTGCTGGCCGGGGCCACCCTGCTGCTGCGCCTGCATCCTGGTGTCCAGCGCGCCGCGATTGGGGCGTTGTTTCCCAGCGCGGGAGAACCGGTACTCGTGGTCGACGGCGGCGCCAACG
>QHUF01000107.1 GCA_003221075.1 Gemmatimonadota bacterium | reverse complement strand
CTCTACCGACTGAGCTACGCGAGCCTTTGCGGCCCTCAGGACAAGGAGCGGGCGACGGGGCTCGAACCCGTGACCCTCAGCTTGGAAGGCTGATGCTCTACCAACTGAGCTACGCCCGCGCGCCACAAAGTGGTGGGGGAAGGATTCGAACCTTCGTAGCGCTAAGCGCGGCAGATTTACAGTCTGCTCCCTTTGGCCGCTCGGGCACCCCACCGCGCCCCTCGCCCCACGAAACATCCCCTGACAACAGACCCCGCGTGTCATTGGCGCGGGGTTTGTTGGTTCCTCTGACGCTTCGGCAGTGAGCTGACGAAGGGACTCGAACCCTTAACCTGCTGATTACAAATCAGCTGCTCTACCATTGAGCTACGTCAGCTGGTCAAGGCTGAATCCGACAGACCCGTATCTTAGACGGGCTTGGCAACTATGGCAAGGGATGGACTTCGAACGACTTAGCCCTCGTCAGGCGAGTCGCCATTTCGTGCCTTGGGGCGTATCCTCGATCTCGACGCCCTTGGCGACGAGTTCGGCCCGGATCGCGTCGGCGGCCTTGAAATCCTTGGACTTACGGGCCTGAGCGCGCGCGGCGATGCGCTCCTCGACCCAGCGCACGAAAGCCGGGTCTGCTGCCCGAGCCGTCGGCAGCAAATCCAGGAGCCCGGTCACACGCTCGAACGCGGCCAGCGCGCGCGCCGTTGCAGGCGGCGGGACCGGTTTGTCGAGCTCGCGATTGGCGGCCCGGACGAAGTCGAACAGCGCGGCGACCGCGCGCGGCGCGTTGAGATCGTCGTTCAACGCGGTCGCGACATCAGCCTCGAGTTTCTCAGCAAGACCGGAGAGTACTTCTCCCTTCTCCCCTCTCCCTGTTTTTTGCAGGCGCTCATGGAACTCTCCCAGTCGACGCACGCCCTCCTTCGCCGCGTCGAGCGCTTCGTCCGTAAAGTCGACCGGTTGGCGATAGTGCGTCTGAAAAAACAGCAGCCGCACCGCCGCCGCATCCACACCCTGCTCCCGCAGGTCGCGCGCCGTGAGAAAATTCCCGTGCCGTTTCGACATCTTGGTGCCACGCACGTTGAGGAACTCGCCGTGCACCCAGTGGCGCGCGAACGGCTGGCCGGTCGCGCCTTCGGACTGCGCGATTTCGTTTTCGTGATGGGGGAAAATCAAATCGATCCCGCCGGCGTGGATGTCCAGCGTCTGCACGCCGCAGCACTTGCCGATTTCTTCGAGCGACATCGCCGAACACTCGAGGTGCCATCCCGGCCGGCCGCGGCCAAACGGCGCATCCCAGGCGGCACCGACGGCCTCGTCTTCGGCGTCGGCTTTTTTCCAAAGCGCGAAATCGCTCGGGTCGCCCTTCGCGTACTCATCGCTGGCCACGCGCGCGCCGACTTTGATTTCGCGCTTGTCGAGCTGCGACAGCCGGCCGTAGGTCGGGAACTTCGCAATCGCGAAGTAGACCGAGCCGTCTTCTCCCTTATATGCGACACCCCGCTCGAGCAGCCGCGACACCAGGGCGATCATCTGCGGCATGTACTCCGTCGCCGCGGTGTACACATGCGCCGGCCTGATGCGCAGATAGTCGCGATCTTCGAAAAACGCCTTGGTGAACGGCGCCGTGTGCTCGACCAGGCGCTTGCCGGCCTGGCGGGCCGCCTTGATCGTGCGGTCGTCCACGTCGGTGAGATTCATGATGTGAAACACGTCGTAGCCGGAATGCTCCAGCCAGCGCCGCAGCAGGTCCTCGAACAAAAACGTCCGAAAATTCCCGATGTGCGCGAAGTTCCAGACGGTCGGGCCGCAGGTATACAGCGTGACGCGCGGCGGCGCGAGCGGCTGCAGCGGCTCGACGCGACGAGTCAGCGTGTTGAAGAGCGACACTTGCGCCGTCATTGCCCGCGAAACGTACTAAGGAAAGTCTAATGAGGTCAGGCTGGGGTGGGGGCCCCAGCCTCACCTAATTGTTGTCGTGCGTTTCCAGGACGATCTCCTCGAGTGACTTGACGCGAACCCTCGACGCTCTTACCGGCAAACGGTGCGCCCGACACAGTGCCAACGCCGCTTCCGCAGTCCGCCCCGTCAGCGACGCCTCCAAGCCGGCGGCGGTGACGCGGAATCCCGGCGGTGGCTCGGCGGGCGGGGCATCCAGAATCACCTCGAGGATGCGCTCCCCGAGGAGCGTCGCGAGCGGACCCGCGCGTACGATCCGCCCGTCGCGCATGACCAGCACCCGCGCCGCCAGCCGCTCGAGGACCGCCGGATCGCGCGATGTGATCAGCACAGCGACACCCTCGGCAGCGAGCCGAGCGATCCGGCCGCACAGGTCACGGCGCGCAAATGCATCGAGACCGGACAACGTCTCATCGAGCAGGAGCACCCGGCGTCCGCCCAATGCGGCCTGCGCGAAGCTGAGCCGGTGAAGATCCGCCCTTCGGAGTGAGTCCGCGCGCAGATCGGTCGCAGCAGTCAGCCCGGCGATCTCGAGGGCGTCACGAACCAGGCCGCGGGGCGAGCGCTCGCGATTGTCCGCACAATCGAGGCGGGCGTAGTAGGTCAGCACTTCCTCGACGGTGAGTGCACGCGGGAACGCCGGGCTGTCGCACGCGTATCCGATGAGTCGCCGCGCGGCCGGATGGGTTACCCGCACCCCCCACACACGCGCCTCCCCGGTCCGCGGCTTTAGGGCGCCCGCAACCACCCGCAGCAGCCGGGTTTTTCCCGCGCCCGCCGGCCCGACCAGCCCCGCGATCTCGCCAGGTAGCAGCGCGAGCGATGCCGGGCCCAGCCCGCGCCCTGTGATATCACTCAATGTCAGCGCGTAATCAGCCATCACAACGCCAATCGGCATCGTCTAATCGAGGCGCTCGCCAGCAGTATGCCAAGGCCGATCCAGGCTAAGGCGTGGACAGTCGCACCGACATCGCCCCTGGCGATCTCGCGGTAGTGCCACAGCGCGGGCCCGAGTTCCATCGCGCTCGCCGCGGTCAGTCGCACCACACCTGGGCGGGCGAGGTCGACGAGGCGCTCCGGCGCGATGGTTCCCGCTACCGCCATAAAGAGGAAGAGCGCCAGCGCGGCGCCGCGCCCCAGCGGGAGCACCACCGCCAGCGCGCAGCTGCCGACCGCGGCTGTGGCGATCACGCCCGCGACGACCGCGTTTGCGCGCCAGCCAATCGACGCCGCGCACACCATCACCAGCGCGGAAGCCGGGATGACGATCGCGAGCCAACGCCCCGTCGCGATGGCGAGGGGCGTGGTGGAATGCGTGAGGGCAGTGGTCAGCGCCGCCCGGTCGCTCTCATCCCCCACGATCGCGGCCGCGCCGAGGATCGCGCCGAGCGCGCCAGCCTGTAACGTGACGGTGAGTGCGTCGAAGCCACGCGCGCTGAGCCAGACGAGCGTGGTACCCAGCACCAGCAGCGTCATGCCCAGCCGGGTTCTGGTAAGTCTCGGAATGACGAGCAGGAATTCGGCGTGCACGCGGCGCAGGAATCGCATGGCGGCACGATAAGAAAACAGACGGCGGTGATTGGGATCCAATCGCCGCCGTGGCAATCAAAACATTGCGAACAGTAGGGGCGCAGCATGCTGCGCCCCTACCTGAACCTACCGCTGCGCCCCTATCCCCTACCCCGCCACCGTTGCCTCCTTCACAATCGCATCGACCAACGGTGTCGAATCGAACCGCACCGGATCCGTGGCCGGCAGCCCGGTCTCCTCCGCTGCGCGCGCCACTGCCTCACGCGCCGCCGTCTCATCCATGTCATAGGTGTTCAGACAGATCCCGATGACCTTCGTGGGATGCACCGGCTGCGCCGCGCTCTCGTAGATGTCGATCATCTCGACGTACGACGGGATCTTCACCCACGGCTCGCGACCGTGATAATCGCCGATGTAGTCGCGCGTCACCTGATGGCAGAGAATCAGCGCGTCGGGACAGGAGCCGTGCAAGAGTCCGAGCGTGACGCCCGAATACCCCGGATGAATCAGGCTGCCCTGCCCTTCCACCAACACGATGTCGTTGTCTTTCGCGCCCTGCAGCACGAGCTGCTCGGCGGCGCCGGCGATGAAGTCAGCCACGACGGCGTCGACCGCGATCCCCCAGCCCTCGATGAAGATCCCGGTTTGCCCCGTCGCGACGAAGCTCGTGCGATGGCCCCGCTTCACCAACGCATCGCGGAGCTGCAGCTGCGCGGTCATCTTGCCGACGTTGCAATCGGATCCCACCGCGAGCACGACCAGCGCGTCAACTTCGGCGGCGCGGCCGTCGGCGATCGGGAGATTGGCTGGCGGCCGGCGCGCATCGAGGATGCGCACGCCGCGGGCTTTCGCGAGCGGGCCCAATTCGGGATCGTCGCCGACAAACGTGTGCAGGCCGCTCCAGACCTCGAGCTTCCTCTCGATCGCAGTCCGGAGCCACCCCTTCCATTCGTCCGGCAACCGGCCCCCCGCCGGCGCGATGCCGATCATCACGGCGGTAGCGCCCTTACCCTGTACCAGCCCGCGCTCGAAGTCTCGGACCACGGGAATGTTGCCGCCGAATCCGAGCACCTCCTGCACCGTCTTCCCAGCCTGTTTGCGGTCGAATACGGCGACGATGCGCTCGGGGAAATAGCGAATGCAGGAGTTGGCGGTCTTGGACGTCAGCGGCCCGAAGTCGCCATCGGCGATAATGAGGAAGCGGTGCTGCGGAGTCGTCATTTCTTGCTGGCGACCGCCTGGCGACGCTCGACGCCGCTCCACGACTCGGTGGAACGGAGGACCGCGGGCTTGAAGCGGCCGTGCTCACCGTAGATCTCACCGTGCAGGATGTGCCGGATCAGGACCATCGTCACGCACAGGACAGGCACCGCGACGATCAACCCGATCGCGCCCAGCAGTGTGCCCATCACCAGCACGCTGGCAATCGTGAGGACCGGCGGCAGCTCGACCTTGCGCTGCATGATGCGCGGCACGACGACGTTCGCTTCGAACACGTGTACGAGCACACCGAGCACCAATACGAGCAGGACGGTCAGCCAGTCCCCCGAGGCAACCATAAACAGCGCGGGCAAGAGCGTGGAGATGAGTGTGCCAAAGAATGGTACGATCGCCACAAGACCGGTGAAGATCCCGAATGCCAGCCAGTAGGGTACGCCGAGCATCAACAGACCGATCGCGGTCAAGGCGGCGAGCACGGCCATCGCGATGAGCTGACCCACGACCCATGCCCGCAGCGTCGCCGCCGTGTCATCGAACACATGGACGGCGATGCTCCGGTGGCGCGGCGCAAACAGCGAGATCAGGCCGTCGCGGTACATGGCCGGCTGGCGGGCGAGATAGAGCGCCATCACCACGACGCTCGCGCCTTCGATGAAGATCATGCCGCCGCCGCGCACGTAGCCGAAGATCGAGCCGCTCAGGAAACCGAAGGCATCGGTGACGAGGCCCGACACGACTCCCGACGACGGATTCGCCAGCTCGGTCTGGTCGAGTACGGGATACTGGCTCGCCCAACGGGCGAGCACGCTCTGAATGTTCGTGAGCGTCTGCGGCAGTCCGCTGATCAGCGCGCGCGTCTGTTCGATGACGGGCGGGGCCAGCAGCGCCGCGACGCTCGCGACGCCCGCGACCGTCGCCAGGACGGTGAGCGTCAGCCCCAGCCAGCGCCGCATCCCAAAGCGCTTTTCCAGCCAATCCGTGATCGCCGAGAGATAGACGGCCAGGAGGATCGCGAGAAAGACGAGCAGCAGGACATCGATGACTTTGAGGATGAACAGGACGACGAGGGCCGCAACAAAGAGCGCCACGAACGTGGCGCTCGACGACCTACCGGACGAAGGAGTCGCGGAACCCGTCAGCTTTTCTGCTCCGCGTCGTCGTCCTCGAGCAATTCTGCATCCTTCGCGCCTTTGCCGAGCGCTTTGGCCTGCTCCTGGGTCCCTCCGGGCAGCAAGCCCATTTTGCGCTTGAGCGCGAGCAGCTGCTCGTCCGCGCTGGCCTTCACTTCGATTCCCTGGAACTGCTTGATCAGGGAATCGCCTGAGAGATCTTCGTTCACTTCGGCGGCGGCGATCAGCTTGCGCTCCTCGTGCTCGATCTGCTCCGCCATCCGCTCGAACGTCTCGAACGCGCTCTTGTCGGAGATCGCGCCCATCGTCTCCTGAATCCGCTTGTGCGCCTCGGCCCGCTTCTGGCGTGCGATCAGGATGTTCTTCTTGCGCTTGGCTTCTTCGATCTTGTCGTTGAGCTGGCGCAGCGATGCCTTGAGCCGGTCGGTCTCCTCACGGTGCTTGACCCACGTCTCCTGCAGCTGCACGGCGCCCTGGACGTGCTCGTTGTAGCGCAGCAACGCCTGCTTGGCGAGGTCATCGCGGCCTTCCTGCACGGCGAGCACCGCCCGCTTCTCCCAGTCTTCCGACAGTTTCTTCTCCTGTTCGGCCTGGGCGGAGAGCCGCTTCTCATCGGCGATGGCCGCAGCTACTTGCTGCTTGGCCTTTGCCAGCTGGTTGCGCATGTCGACGATGAGCTGCTCGAGAACCTTCTGCGGGTTCTCCGCGCGCGAGATCAGGTCGTTGATGTTCGACCGGATCAGCGTGGACAGACGATCGATGATCCCCATCTAGGCTCCTGGCAATGAGCGCTCGCGCTTTTGCGCAAGCAGCCGCTCCGCAAAATCTAGCCGCTCGGCCATCTCTACTAATTGGCCCTGCATATCTGTCACGCGCTGCTCCAGCTCGACCACGTGATCCGCGTCCGCCAATCCTTCGGCGGGCGTGTCGGTCCACTCCCCGCCCAATCCCTTCCACTTCTTGCGGCGATGCTTCCCCGCCCGAATCCGCTCAGCGATGGCGGCGGCCAGATCCGACTTGAAGAAGGCATACAGTACCACACCCGCGACGACGAGTCCCCCGATCAGGCCGATCAGCGGAATGAGCTGATTCGGATCGAACGGAATGCCCGGTGGGGGCGGTAATGGCGTCTGCAGAATCACGTGCTCTCCTACGCCGCTCGTCCGCGGCCCGTTTCAGCGGGCAACATCACGGCCGCCCCTTCCCGATTTGCTCGACGACCTTCTGCTGACCGAGCAGCCGTTCGGTAAAATCTACTCGCTCCGCCAGTTCCGCCACCTCCCGGCGCAGCTGCTCGACGCTTTCGACCAATTCCGCATGGTCTTCGCTGGTTCCCCCGGTGGAGGGACCGTGCCGCAGTCGCTCGGCGAAGGCCTTCCCGACCGGCGAGAGCGCGATCATCCAGGCGAAAAAACCACCAACCGCCACGATCGGGATAAACAACGCCAGAATCCCTTCCATTACCCATTCCGTGGCTTGGCGAGGAGTCGTTCCGCGAAGTCCATTCGCTCGGCCAACTCCGCGACCTCCTCGCGAACAGCCTGGAGCTCACTCAGAATCTCGTCCCGCTCGGCGGGGTCCATGCCGGGCTTCCGATGCTCGCCCGCGATCCGTTTAGCGACCGCCGCTGCGACTGGGCGCAGCACCCAGAACGTGCCGCCGAAGAACATGAAGGCGGCGACGGCTTCCGGACCGTTCATGTCTGCGACTTTTTCGCGAGCAGCCGCTCGGCGAAATCGACACGCTCGCCGAGATCGCCGATCTCGTGGCGCGCCTGCTGGATCTCAGCCAAGAGGTCTTCACGAAGCACCTGCAGCTCCTCCCTCACGCCGGCATCGACGTTCTTGGAGCGGATGCGCTCTGCGAGGGCACGCACGAGCGGGAACAGCAGTACGGTCGATCCGATGATGGTCAACGTGACGAGAAAGGCCACTCCCTCGGGAGGCATACGCTACCTCACCGGCGGAAGCCGCTCGGCTTCCCGCTGTTTCGCCACCAGGCGCTCGAGGAAGTCCACGCGCTCGCCGAGTTCGCTCAACTGCTCAGGAAGGTGCCGCATCTCCTCGACCTCGCGCCGCAGCTCCTTGACCTCTTCAGCTGTCTCATCGTCGTCACCAGTGACCGTTTTGCGGCCGAGAATCCGCGCTCCGAGCGCTTTGCCGACCGGCGAAATCGCGAGGAGAAACAGTGTCCCGCCCCCGAACAGCAACACCACCGCAACAAGGCCGACGAGATCATCAGGATTCATTAGTCGGCTCCCCCTTCCCTCGTCCAACCTATGGCCTAGTCTCCCGCCTGCAACACCTTGCGCAGGTATTCGCCCGTATGAGAGCCCTTGGACTGCGCGATGTTCTCGGGCGGCCCCTCCGCCACGACCCGACCACCCAGCTCGCCACCCTCGGGTCCCAGGTCGATCACCCAATCGGCGGTCTTCACGACGTCGAGGTTGTGCTCGATGACGATGACCGTGTTGCCTTTGTCCACCAGCCGGTGCAGGACTTCCAGCAGCAACCGTACGTCCTCGAAGTGCAATCCGGTCGTCGGCTCGTCCAGGATGTACAGCGTCCGGCCCGTGTCCCGTTTGGCGAGCTCAGTCGCAAGCTTCACGCGCTGGGCTTCGCCGCCCGAGAGGGTCGTCGCCGACTGTCCGAGGTGGATGTATCCGAGACCTACGTCGTTGAGCAACTCGAGTTTCGTCCTGATACGCGGTTGGTGCTCGAAAAAGTCGAGCGCATCGGCGACCGTCAGGTCCAGCACATCGGCGATCGACTTTCCTTTATAACGGACCTCCAATGTTTCCCGGTTGTAACGCCGGCCCTTGCAGACTTCGCACGGAACGTAGACGTCGGGCAGAAAATGCATCTCGACTTTCACGAGCCCATCGCCCTGACACGCCTCGCAGCGGCCGCCCTTGACGTTGAAGGAGAACCGGCCCGGACCGTAGCCGCGCAATTTGGACTCGGGGAGATAGGTGAACAGCTCCCGGATCGGCGTGAAGAGGCCCGTATACGTCGCCGGGTTCGAGCGCGGCGTCCGCCCAATCGGGCTTTGATCGATATCGATTACCTTATCGATGTGGTCGAGTCCCTCGATCCGCTCGTGCGCTCCCGGCACGACCTTGGCGCGGTAGAAGTGGCGCGCCAACGACTGGTACAGGATATCGGTGACCAGCGTCGACTTCCCCGACCCCGACACGCCCGTCACCGCGACGAACAGGCCGAGCGGGAATTCGACGGTGAGCTCCTTGAGGTTGTGGTGCTTCGCGCCCAGCACCCGCAGCACTCGATCGGCGCCGGCGATGCGGCGGCGGGGTGGAACGGGAATCCGCAGCTCGCCGCGCAGATACCGCGCCGTCAGTGAGTCGCGATGGCGCAACACCTCCTCGAGCGGACCCGCCGCTACCACCTCGCCGCCGTGACGGCCGGCGCGCGGGCCCAGATCCACGACATAGTCCGCAGCCCGGATCGTTTCCTCGTCGTGCTCGACGACCAGCACCGTGTTGCCGAGGTCGCGCAGCTCCTTGAGAGTCGCGAGCAAGCGTGCATTGTCGCGCTGATGCAGGCCGATCGACGGCTCGTCGAGGATGTACAAGACGCCGACTAGGCGGCTCCCGATCTGTGTCGCGAGGCGGATCCGCTGCGCCTCGCCGCCGGACAGCGTGACCGCGGAGCGTTCCAGCGTCAGGTAGTCGAGACCGACGTCGACGAGGAAGCGCAGCCGGTCCGTCACCTCTTTCAGGATTGGCCGCGAGATTTCCGGATCGATCCCGGCGCGGCCATTGCTGCGCAACGGGACTTTCGCAAAGAAGTCGAGCGCCTCCCGCACCGGGAGCGCCACGATGTCGCCGATATTCTTGCCGGCCACGAGGACCGACAGGCTCTCCGGCTTGAGGCGGCGACCACCGCAGGTGGGGCACGGCTGCTCGACCATGTACTGCTCGAGCTGTTCGCGCACCGCATCGGACGCCGTCTCGCGGTAGCGCTTCTCGACGTGATCGAGCACGCCCTTCCAGCCCGACTCGTACGAGCCATGCCACCGCTCGCTGTCGTATTGATAGGTGATCGTTTTCCCGGGCGCGCCCTTGAGCAAGATCTTCTGCACTGCGGGCGACAGATCGCGCCACGGCGTGTTGAGGTCGAACTTGTAGGCCTTGGCCAGTGCCGGCAGCACCACCTTCCTTAGATATCCGCTCGGCTCACCCCACGGCAGGACGACACCCTCGAGAATCGATATGCTGTGATCGCCGAGCACGAGATCGGCGTTCACTTCGCGTCGCGTGCCCAGCCCCGAGCACTCGGGACAGGCACCGTAGGGGGAATTGAACGAGAACTGTCTCGGCTCGAGCTCCGGCAGCGATAACCCACATTTCGGGCAGGCATAGCGTTCGGAAAAGAGGCGGCTCCGCGGGCTGCCGGCCTGGCGGACCACTTCCACGACGCCTTCCGCCGCCTTCAGGGCGGTCTCGATCGAATCGGCGAGCCGGCCGCGGTCCGCGGGACGCACGACCAAACGATCGACGACCACCGCGATGTCGTGGTTTTGGCGCTTGTTCAGCTTGGGAACATCCGCCAGATCGTACGTCTCGCCGTCGATGCGGACGCGGACGAAACCCTGCTTGCGCATCGCGTCGAACACGTCGCGGAACTCGCCTTTACGCCCCCGCACCAGTGGCGCGAGCACTTCGATCTTGGTGCCTTCCGGCCACTCGAGCACCAGGTCCGTGATCTGCGACGCGGACTGCCGCTCGACCGGGGAGCCATCGTTCGGACAATGCGGCGTGCCGGTGCGGGCCCACAACAGGCGGAGATAATCGTAGATCTCGGTGATCGTCCCGACGGTCGACCGTGGATTGGCGCCCGCCGTTTTTTGCTCGATGGAAATCGCCGGCGACAGTCCTTCGATCGCATCGACGTCGGGCTTGTCCATGAGGCCGAGGAATTGCCGGGCGTAGGCGGAGAGCGATTCAACGTAGCGGCGCTGCCCTTCGGCGTAGATCGTGTCGAACGCAAGCGACGACTTCCCCGAGCCGGACAGCCCCGTGAACACCACGAGGGCGTTCCGGGGCAGCTCGACATCGATGTTCTTGAGGTTGTGTTCGCGTGCGCCGCGGACTACCAACGAGTCGCCAGGCATAGACTCGGAGCTTAGAGGGGGTACCGCATTTCGGTCAACTCTCGGGAAAGGGCGGCAATGGGCGGCATAGGGCGGCAACGGAAACCATTGCCGCCCGTTGCCGCCTATTGCCGCCATTGTCCGGATTTCCTACGTTAGCATCCCCCATGACCCCAGACCTGCAGGTGCACATATGAACCGTGGCGGCCCCCCCGCACCCCAGGGCCAAGGCCCCAAGCGCGAGCGCCGCTGGCAGACCTCGCAGGAGCGGGCACGGGTCGCGGCGGAGTTGATCGAGGAGGCGGAAACGCTCACCCAGACCGGGGCGATCGCCTCGCCGAACGACGTCGCGCGGGACCAGCAGCCACCCCCGCTCCGCATCGCGCAACATGCTGCGACTTCCGGACCTACGGACATCAAGGCGAGGCTGGACGACGGCGAGCCCTCAGAACCGCCACCTCCTCCGGGACCGCCACCGGCTCCCCCCACGGCGGCAGAACCTCCCAGCCCCGTCGCGGACGACCCGCTCTACGTGGCGGCGCGGGAGGCGAGTGAGCGCGGTGAGGTGGAACGGGCCGCGGCATCGTATCGCGATCTGCTGGCGCGCGATCCCAAGCATGTGAAAGCGCGCAACAACCTGGCGTTGATCCTCGACGCGCGCGGCGACCGCGACGGCGCGCTGGCGGAGCTGGATCGGGCGCTCGAAAGCGAGCCCGACAATCCCGCGTTGCTGTTGAATCGCGCCGCGATCCTCGGCGCCACGGTGCGCTATGCCGCCGCGCAGCGCGACTTGCAACGGCTGCTCCGTGCCGACCCGAACAACGTCGAGGCGCTGTTCAACCTCGGTATCGTCCTCACGCGCCGCGGCATGTGGCGCGAGGGAACCGACCAGCTGCGGCGCGCGGTCGAGGTCGAGCCCGGACGCGCGGCGGCCTGGTACTACCTCGGCGAAGCGCTCAACCACATGGACGATCTGACCGGTGCGCTGGCGGCATACGAGAAGGCGGTCGAGCTGCAGCCCGCGAACCCGAAGGCACTGTACGGCATCGGCAAAGTGCTCGACCGGTTGAATCGTCCGGACGAAGCGACTGCGATGTACCGCCGCTCCCGGGAAATGACGGGTAGGTGATTCGCGTAGTCGTGGACGATCTCGCGTCGTTCGCTGCTGATGCTGTCGTCCGTCCCGCCACGACTCGTCTCGATCCTACGGCTGCCGCACTGCGGCGCCTGGAAACCGTCGGCGGAGCAGAGTTCCAAAACCGCATCCGCCTGAACCGCGAGCTCGCGGTCGGGGGTGCGGTCGTGACTGCCGCCGGCGGCGATCTCCCCGCGGAATTCGTCATCCACGCCATCATTCGCAGCGAGACCGAGCCGGTCACGCGCGGCAACGTCGCCCGCGGAGGATTCCGCCGAAATCATGGCGACGGTGCTGCACGCGCACCGGGGGAGCGCGCAGTTCCCCGAGAGCGTGTCGTTCGTGGTGGAGCGCCCCGAAGATCAGCAGGTGTTCGAGGCGGCGCTGCAGCGGGCGGTGGCGTGAATCGGCGCCGCTGGGTGATTGCCGTCCTCGCCGCCTGGGCTGCGTCGCTGGGGTGGCTCGTCAAGCGAGAGGTCTTCCGCCCCACCGGCGCGCGGCTGGCGGCGGCGGCGATGGCGGTGGCCCCCGGTGGGCTGTTCTATCGGCTCGCGGTCGGCGGCCAACAGGTCGGCTATTCCTCGACGACCATCGACACCCTCCCGGACGCGATTCGAGTGGAAAACGTATTCGTGCTCGACGTGGCGGCGTTGGGAACGCTGCATCGTACCACGGCGCGCAGCATCACGATGTTGTCGCGAGCCCTGCGCCTGGAAACCGTCGAGACGACGTTCGACGGGGATCTGGGACAATTCGCGGCACACGGCCGTGTCATCGGTGACACCGTGTTGTCGGTCGCCATCGTCTCTGAAGGCGACTCGCAGATGACGCGGATCCCGCTGCGGGGCCCGATCACGCTGCCGACGTTGTTGCCGTTGCGGCTCGCCTTCGGCGGTGAGCTGCGCTCGGGGCGCTCGTATACCGCGCGGCTGTTCGACCCCCTGCTCCTCACCGGCCGGGATGTCACTGCCCGCATGGCGGCGGAATCGACGCTCGTCGTCTCCGACAGCGCCGACCTCGATTCGACGACGATGACCTGGGTGCCCGAGCACTTCGACACCGTGCGCGCGTTCCGCATCGACCACGACGCGAACGGTGTTCCCACGAGCAGCTGGATCGACGCGCAAGGACGCGTGGTGCTCAGCTCCATCGCCGGCGCCGGCGACCAGGGATTCGCGATCGAGCGGGCGGCGTTCGAGATCGTCTACGAGAACTTCAAGCATCGCGACACCGCCCGCGTCGCGCGCGGCAGCGCCGCACCCGGTCCCGGGGAGATCGTACCGGTGACGGCGCTCGTGGCCGGCCTGCGCGGCGATCCTCCCGAGCGGGCGCGCCTGCGCCTCCGCCGAAACGGGAGAGACACGCTCGAGATCGTGCAGGTCGGTGAGCTGCCAGCGCACGCCGCACTCTATCGACTTCCTTCACGGGATACGGCGCTCGCGCGCTGGCTCGCGCCAGAACCGTTGATTCAAAGTCACGACCCGCGCATCGCCGCGCAGGCGCGGCGCATCATCGACCGCGAGCGCAGCCCGGCGCGTGTCGCGGAGCTGCTCACCCATTGGGTCCACGGGACGCTGCGCCGCACCATTCCGCAAGCGGGGAGCGTCCCCAGCGCCGAGAAGGTGCTCGAGACCGCCCGTGGCGATTGCAACGAGGCGGCGACGCTGTTCGTCGCGCTCGCGCGCTCGACCGGATTGCCGGCCCGCACCGTCGCAGGACTGATCTACATGAACGGGCGGTTCTACTATCACGCCTGGGCCCAGGTCTACCTCACCGACTGGGTCGCGGTGGACCCCACATTCGACCAATTCCCCGCCGACGCCGCGCATGTGCCGATCGCCATCGGGGGGCTCGCGCGGCAAGTCGAGCTCGTCCCGCTGATCGGCCGGCTGAAGCTCGAGGTACTATGATCCGCCTGGAGAACCTGACCAAGCTCTACGGCAGCTTCGTCGCGGTGGACGACATCAGCCTGCACGTGCCGCGCGGCGTCCTCTACGGCTGCCTTGGGCCGAACGGGGCCGGCAAGACGACGACGCTCCGGATGATCGCCGGGATCCTGCGGCCCACGCAGGGACGCGTGCTGCTGGGCGGCGACGACGTCCACATCAATCCGCTGTCGGCCAAGATGCGGCTCGGGTTCATCCCCGACCGCCCCTTCGTGTACGACAAGCTCACCGGCGCGGAGTTTCTCCGGTTCGTCGCCGGATTGTACGGGCAGGAAGGCGACAGCGTCGAGCGCCGCATCGCGGAATTGCTCGAAGTGTTCGAGCTGACGAGCTGGAAGGACGAGCTGGTCGAGGCGTACAGCCACGGGATGCGGCAGAAGCTGATCATCTCGAGCGCGTTGATTCACCGGCCCGAGTGCATCGTCGTCGACGAGCCGATGGTGGGGCTCGACCCCAAAGCCGCTCGCCTGCTGAAGGACATCTTCCGGCAGTTCGTCGAGCGCGGCGGCACCGTCTTGATGAGCACCCACACGCTCGAGGTTGCCGAAGCGATGTGCGACCAGATCGCGATCGTCCAGCACGGCAAGATCGTCGCCGCCGGCACGGTGAGCGATGTCCGCCGGCAGCATCAGGCCGGGGACGCGAGTCTCGAGGAGCTCTTCCTCAAGCTCACGGGCGGAGCCCAGGTGCGGGAGCTCGTCGAGGTGCTGGGACGATGAAGCAGCCGTCGCTCGCGCATGTGCTCCAGCCCAAATGGCGGACCGCGCTGCAGCGGCTGCGTGAGGAGCGCGCCAGCGGCGGCACCGGCAAGCTCGTCATCCTCGCGATCGTCGGAGGCTTGTTCTGGGCGGGCGTCTTCGGTGTGCTGTACAAGATCTTGAAGAGCTTGCGTGCGGTCGAGGAGCTCGGACCGCTGATTCCCGGAAAGATCCTCGGGCTCATCCTCCTGTCGTTTATCTCGATCCTCGTGCTCTCCAACGTCATCACGGCGCTGTCGAGCTTTTTCCTCGCCAAGGACCTCGACCTCCTCGTCTCGGCGCCGGTCGATTGGCTGCGCCTGTACCTCGCGAAACTGGGGGAGACGCTGCTGCACTCGTCCTGGATGGTGGCCCTGATGGCGGTACCGATCCTGGCCGCGTACGGCGTCGTCTTTAAGGGGGGTGTGCTGTTCGCGCTCTACGCGATCATCGCCATCGTGCCGATGCTGATCCTGCCGGCGGTGCTCGGCAGTGCGGTGACGCTGGTACTCGTCAACATTTTCCCCGCTCGACGCACGCGCGATTTGTTGTCGATCATCGCGCTTGGCGCCGCCGGCGGCGTGATCCTGCTGTTCCGCGTCATCCGACCCGAGCAACTGGCCCGCCCTGAAGGCTTCCGCAACCTGCTGGACTTCGTCATCCTGCTGCGCGGCCCGACGTCGCCCTTCCTGCCGAGCGAATGGGCGTCGCAGGCGATCATGGGATTCCTGCGACACGAGCTGGATCCGTTCCCTCTCGTCCTGCTCTGGACCACCGCCGCCGCATTCGTCACGCTCGGCGCGGTGCTGCACCGCGCACTCTACGCGCAGGGGTTCACCAAGGCGCAGGAGGGGGCGGAGCGATTCATTCGGGGCGGCTGGTGGCGTTGGACGGTGGGGTCGCTGCTCGGCTGGCTGCCCGTCGCAAAGCGCGAGTTCGTGCTCAAGGACATCAAGCTCTTCTTCCGCGACACGACGCAATGGAGCCAGCTGATCCTGCTCGCGGTCCTCATCGTCGTCTATCTCTTCAATATTCAGGCGCTGCCGCTGCATCGCGGCGAGCCGGTCGGATTCTTCTACGTCAATCTGGTGTCGTTCCTGAATCTGGGGCTCGCCGGCTTTGTGCTCGCCTCGATCGCGGCACGCTTCATTTTCCCCGCCGTATCGCTGGAGGGCCGGCAGATGTGGCTGCTGCGCTCGTCACCGCTCGACCTGCGGGCGTTGCTCTGGTCCAAGTACTGGGTCGGCACAGTGCCATTGCTGGTGCTCGGACTGATTCTGACCGGCCTGACCAATGCGCTCCTGGAGGTGACACCCTTCATGATGATCATGAGTCTGGCAACCATGACGGGACTGACACTCGCGATCTCCGCCCTGGCCCTGACGTTCGGGACGCTCTATCCCCAGTTCGAAACGGAGAACGCCGCGCAGATTCCGACGTCGTTCGGCGGGCTCGTGTTCATGATGGCGACGATTGCACTGCTGGCCGGCGTGATCGTCTCACTCTGGCAGGCCGTGTACCAGTATGTCCGGGCCGTCTACGAGGGGCGGCCCGTCGTCATCGATGCGTGGATGTTTCTCTGGTTCGGAGTGGCCGCCGCGTTGTGTACGGCGGCCACGATCGTTCCCCTGCGGATGGCACGGCGAAAGATGGAGACGTTCGAGTTCTAGCCTAGTGCCAGCTGACTCCTCCGACAATTTGGAACGAGCTGCCGTTGCCGAGGATGAATTTGCCCTCGACGTAGGGCCGCGTGCGCCCGCGCCGGCCCTCGAGTCCCGTGAGCAGGTTGAGGTTCGTGTCGCTCCCGCTCACCCCGCCGGAGCTCTGGTGCGACCAGTTCAGTCCGCCGCCGACGTACCACGCGCCGTAGCGGGTGGGCGGCCGGTACTTCAGGTCGAAATTCAGCGCCCACAGCGATCCGCCGCTCACGAGGTAGTAGTCGAATGTGGGATAGAGCGCGAGATCGGGCGTGATCGGCCAGGACAGCTGCGCGCCGAGGAGCAGGTCGTCGCCGTCGAAGTTGTAGCCGACGTGGGCGCCGTACGTGGGACCGGACTGTGTCACGATCGCACGCCGGCGCGACCGCCGCTGCGCATCCGCCGTCGACGCTGTCACCGCCACCAGCAGCAGCACAACCAACAATCGCGAGACCCATCGGTTCACGACGCGCTCCAGAGTTCGGGGATGCAGACTGATAGGAAATGGGACTGAAAAACGCAATAGTCAGGCGGCGACGCGGGCTCCACAGCGATTGCAATAGCGGGCACCATCTTCCAACGCCGTCCCGCAGCGCGCGCAATAGCCCAGCGCCGTTCCCAATCGCCTGCCGCATTCCGAGCAGAACTGGGCATCCGACTCCGAGCGGGGGCCGTGATCCGGACAGCGTGCGCTGTGCGCTGTGCGCTGTACGCCGGTAGGCTGTTCCGGCGCACGGCTCACGGCGTACGGCGCACGCTGCTCCCGCATCGCCGCCAGCGCTTCGTGGGTGTACTTGGCTTTGAGCTGCTCATAATCCGAGTCGGAGAGCTTGCCAGTGGCGCGATCGAACTCGATTTCTTTCAGCGCGCGGAGCGCGACCGTCTGCGGGCTCATGTCATCGGCGGGGTCATCGCCCTCGTCGCCGGCCGCCTCCCCGCCCGGCGATTCGACTGGCGGCCGGAGAATCGGCAGCAGGACGAAGTAGGTCGCCCCCGCGGCCAGCAGGATGCCAAAAATCAGCTCGAGCATCGGGGAACCCGGCTCAGCCGGGGAGCCGGTCGAGCTCGCGGCGGAGGCGCTCGAGCTCGTCCGGTGTGGCGTTCGACAGCGTTGCAGTATTCGCCGGGGCGGCCGCTTTCGCGTCCCGGGTCCAGCGGCGGAGTGTCAGCACCAGGAAGACAGCGGCAACAAGGATCGCGAAACCGGGGAGGAAGTAGCCGGCGAGGTTGAAGCCCTCCCTGGGCGGCGACATCAAGGCCACCTGACCGTATTGCTTCACGAACTCCTCGAGGATCTGTTGCGCCGTCTTCCCCTGCCCCGCGAGCCGGAGCACGTCCTTGTGGAGCGCGGGACTGTAGGTGCACTGGAAGTCGGTCGTGCGACAGGTGTAGATGTCGAGGCCGCAGCCGCAGCTGCAGCGGAGCTTTTTTTCGATCGCCTGTATGCCGGCGTCGGTGTCGAGGGCGGTGATGGGCTCTTTGGGGCGACCAGCCCGCTGCGGATCATAGACTCGACCCACGGTCTGCCTGTCGGACTGTTGGACGGTCTGACGGAATGATAGGAAGGTTACGCCGAGCGCGATCAAGAATTCGCGCCGAGTACCGTCCAACCGTCCGACCGTCCGACCGTCCGTCATTGTTCAGGCTCCAGTTTCACGGCATATCCCGCTTGGACCGATGAAGCCTTCGATCCTCTCACCGCTACCGCGGTGCCTCCGGGCCACAGCACGATCAGCCCCCCGATCACCAGCACGAAGCCGCCGAACCACACCCACCAGACCAGCGGATTGATCGTGAAGCGGAACACCGCCTGCTCCGTGCCGTTCACCAGACCAGCGAGCACGATGTACAGATCCACGCGCAGCCCGCTCATGATGCCCACCTCTGTGGAGGGCTCAAACGTGTTATTGCCGAAGGCATCGACATGCTGGCGTTTTTCGGTGCGAAGGCGACCGATGTCCTTGCCGTCGCGGCGCACATCGAGGAGCGCCGCGGTGACCTGCCGATTGAGCGCGTTGTATTGCGAGATGCCCAGGTGCGTGAAGGTGTAAACGTGGCCGTCGCTGCCTTTGAGCTCGGCCGATTCACCGGGACGGAGCGTTGCCTCGGTTTCGGTCTTGAACGCCATGCCGGCGAAGCCGACGAAGAGCAGCACGATCGCGATGTGCACGATGTAGCCGCCGTAGCGGCGTCGATTGCGCGACAGCAACTGGACGACGGCGAACGCCGTGGATTCACCGTATTGCCGGTGCCGCGCGCGCGCGCCGCGCGCGAATTCCTGAAAGACCGTCCCGAACACGAAGGCACCGAAGCTGAAGGCGAGCAGCGGACCCAGGTCGCGCATTCCGGCGACGAGCAATATCAGGAGCGTGAACACGCCGACGGTGACCGGCACCGCGAACTGCCGGCGAAGATTCGCGGTCGACGCCCGGCGCCAGGCAATGAGGGGACCGATCCCCGTGAGGAGCAAGAGCACCAGGCCGAGCGGGATGTTGACGAAGTTGAAGGTCGGCGGGCCGTACGTGACCTTGACCCCCTGTACCCATTCGGAAATGATCGGGTACAGCGTGCCCCACAGGACCGAAAACGCGAGGCCGATGAGGAGCAGATTGTTGAAGAGGAAGCTTGCCTCGCGGCTCACGACCGACTGGAGCGTTGCCTCGGTTTCGGTCTTGAACGCCATGCCGGCGAAGCCGACGAAGAGCAGCACGATCGCGATATGCACGATGTAGCCGCCGTAGCGGCGTCGATTGCGCGACAGCAACTGGACGACGGCGAACGCCGTGGATTCACCGTATTGCCGGTGCCGCGCGCGCGCGCCGCGCGCGAATTCCTGAAAGACCGTCCCGAACACGAAGGCACCGAAGCTGAAGGCGAGCAGCGGACCCAGGTCGCGCATTCCGGCGACGAGCAATATCAGGAGCGTGAACACGCCGACGGTGACCGGCACCGCGAACTGCCGGCGAAGATTCGCGGTCGACGCCCGGCGCCAGGCAATGAGGGGACCGATCCCCGTCAGGAGCAGGAGCACCAGGCCGAGCGGGATGTTGACGAAGTTGAAGGTCGGCGGGCCGTACGTGACCTTGACCCCCTGTACCCATTCGGAAATGATCGGGTACAGCGTGCCCCACAGGACCGAAAACGCGAGGCCGATGAGGAGCAGATTGTTGAAGAGGAAGCTTGCCTCGCGGCTCACGACCGACTCGAGCGTTGCCTCGGCCTCGAGCAGGGGTAACCGGTTGATGTACACGATGGCGCTGGCGATCGCAGCCGCGACCAGGAATGCGAGGAAGAAGTAGCCGACCGGCGATTGGGTGAAGGAGTGCACACTCGCGATCACGCCGGACCGCGTGAGAAAGGTCCCAAAGATCGACAGCAGCCAGGCGCCGATGACGAGCGCGAGGTTCCATTTCTTCAGCATGCCGCGCTTTTCCTGAATCATGACGGAATGCAGGAAGGCCGTCATGACGAGCCACGGCAACAGCGCCGCGTTTTCCACCGGGTCCCACGCCCAATAGCCGCCCCAGCCCAGCTCCACATACGCCCACCACATGCCGATGAGCAGGCCAATGCTGAGGAACAGCCACGAGAGAATCGTCCATTTGCGCACCGCCACCAGCCAGTCGGCATCGAGCTTCTTCGTCAGCAGCGCGGCCATCGCGAACGCGAACGGGATCGTGATCGAGATATAGCCGAGGTACAGCATCGGGGGATGGAAGACCATCCCGGGGTTCTGCAGCTGTGGGTTCATGCCCGATCCGTCGAGCGGCGTGAACGCCGCCCGCTGGAACGGATTGGCTGGGGCGAAGAGCATCACGCTCACGAAAAACGTGGCGACCAGCGAGGTGATCGCGGCGACATACGGCAGGTACGCGCGGTGCCGCCGGCTGGTGAGCAGCTGCGTCATGGCGCCGAACAGACTGAGGACCGCCGCCCAAAAGAGCAGGCTGCCCTCCTGTCCCGAGTACAGCGCGGACCACAGATAGAACGTCGGGAGATTGCGGCTGGTGCGAGACGCGACGTATTGGAGACTGAAGTCGTGACGGAAGATTGCGACTTCGAGCGAGATCACCGCGACGAGCAGCGCGCCGAACAGCGCCAACGTCGCGTTGCGCGCGCTTTGCTGCAGGTCGGGGCGCTGCTGCGCGCCGCCGACGAATCCGGTGATCGCTCCCCAGAGGCCGACCAGGAAGGCGAGCCACAGGGAGAGATGGCCGAGCAGACCCATTTACGCCTTGGGAACGGCTTCGTAGCGCGACCCGCACTTGGCGAGCACGTTGGTCGCGTGGATCACACCGTCTTTTTGGAGTCGCCCTTCGACCACGACCTCGACCGAGTCGGTGAAGGTGTCGGGAGGCAGGCCTTTGAAGATGACGGGGTAGTTGACGGTCCCGTCCGTAATGTGAAAGCGCAGCGTCTGCGTCGCGATCTCTTTGGACACCGTGCCGGGCACGACACGCGCGCCGACTTTCAGACCGAGATCATAGAAAGACGGGTCGGCGGAAACGCGCTGCGCCAGTTCG
>QHUF01000384.1 GCA_003221075.1 Gemmatimonadota bacterium | reverse complement strand
CTCGTCGCCGCCAAGCGTGAATTGGTGGAAAGCAGGGTCGGGCTGCTGAGCGAGGCCGGACTCGATCCTTCCGTCATCGACGTGGACGCCTTCGCGATCCACAACGCCTTCGAGTTGAACCATCCCGACGCGATGCAAGGCGTCGTGGGACTCGTCAACATCGGTCACGAAGTGACCAACGTGAACATCCTCGAGGACGGGATCCCCGTGCTGACCCGCGATCTCTCGGTCGGCACCCGGCGCTTCCGCGAGGATCTCCAGCGCGAAAAGGGTCTCGCGAGCGAAGAGGCCGAGAAGGTCATTCAGGGGATGTCGCAGCACGCGGATCTGGCGGGGTACGTCAGCGCCCGCGGCGAAGAAATCGCGACTGGTGTCGAGCGCGCCGCGGCATTCCTCGCCACGGCCTCGCGCTCGGCCGGCGGGTTGTCCCGCGTCTACACGACCGGCGGCGGGGCGCGCATCCCGGGTCTGAACGACGTCCTCGGCTCGCGGCTCAAGGTCCCGATCGAGCTGGCGAATCCCGTACAACGCTTGCGCGTGAAGGATGATGTGTTCGAAACGGTGCCGGTCGATGAGGTCGCGCCGCTGCTCATGCTGGCCGTCGGTTTGGCGCTGAGGCGCGCCTCATGATTGAGATAAACCTACTCCCAGGAAAGAAGAAGAAGGCGCCGGGAGCCGGCATGAAGCTCTCGATGCCGGACTTCAAGGGCATCATCGCGCAGGTCAAGGATCCCTGGTTGATCGGCGCGATCGCGGCATGGGTGGTCGTCGGCGGTGGCGGCGCATTGCTGTTCATTACCGACCGGGCTCGCCTCGCGGCGGCCGAGACGCGGCTCGAGAACGTGCGCGTCGAGAAGCGGCGCTACGACATCGTGATCGCGCAGAAGCGGCAGGCCGAGAAGGTGCGCGATTCGCTGCTCTATGAGATCAACGTGATCCGGCAGATCGACGCGGATCGCTACATCTGGCCGCACGTCCTCGACCAGGCAACCAAGGCGCTGCCGCCGTACACGTGGATTACGCAAATGCGGACCGCGTCGGTCATCATCGCGCCTGGCGGCGGGCAAGTGAACAACGGACCGGTCACGGTCGATCGAGACTCGACCGGCGCGCCGTCGGTGGCCGTCGCGATCGAAGGACGCACGGTCGATATCCAGGCCTATACGACGTTCCTGCGACAGCTTGCGGCGTCGCCGTGGTTCACCGACGTGACGCCCGCCAGCTCACAGACGGTGATCGAAGCGGATCGTCCGGTGACGTCGTTTACCGTGACGGTGCACTACCGCATTGCGGATTCGGTCTACATCCGCACCGTCCCGCTCGTGCAATCGGTGAGGTAGAGGCCTATGGCACTCGGTTTGCCCACCGACCAACGCGGCCAGCTGATGGCGCTGCTCGTGCTCGCGGCGCTGGCCGGGGGCTACTTCTTCTGGACGAAGAAGCACAAGCCCGACATTGTCGCGATCACTTCGGCGAATCAGGAATCCGACAGCCTCGAGAAGATCGTCGCGGCGGCCAAAGCCGACCTGGCGAGCGGCAGCATCGAAGATCTGCGCCGCCGCGTGGAGGAATATCAGGGCTCGCTCGAGCTGATGCGCCGCCTGGTGCCGGAGCGCAACGAAGTGCCGACGCTGATCGATGACATCTCGACGAAGGCGAAGGTGCGGGGCATCACCATCGGCAAGATTCAGCCGCTGAGTCCCGAGCCGGGCTCGCCGTTCGACACCTACCGCTACCGGCTCGAGATCTACGGCCATTACGACCAGATCGGCGAATATCTCGCCGACATCGCGTCCTTGCCGCGCATCATCGTGCCGCAGGATGTCATGTTGTCGTCCGCGTCGCCCGCCGCGCAGAAGCTGCTCGGCGACACCGCGGGCGCGTTGCTCCTGGCCGAGTTCTCGATTCGGACGTTCGTGAAGTCGTCCGCGCCGCCCGTACCCAGGCCCGCGGGAGCCCCTCGTGCGCGTAGCTAGCGTCGCGCTCGCACTCGCCGGCGTGCTATTCGCCAGGCCGGTGGCCGCGCAGGAGCGAGACTCCACCGCCGTGCCGGCGCGATCGCTGATCCGCGAAGTGTTCGCGTACGAAGGCGGCGGGCGCGATCCGTTCATGTCGCTGCTCAAGTCGGGCGACGTGCGGCCCCTGATCTCGGATCTGAGACTGACGACCGTCGTGTACGACGGCCGCTTCGCTTCACGCAGCGTCGCCGTACTGCGCGACATCACCAATCGGCGCATCTACCGGGTGAAAACGGGCGACATCATCGGGCGCTTGAAGGTCACGCAGATCCGGCCCCGCGAGGTCGTATTCACCGTGCAGGAATTCGGGTTCGAGCGGCAGGAAACGCTGTCGCTC
>QHUF01000375.1 GCA_003221075.1 Gemmatimonadota bacterium | reverse complement strand
TGGGCCGCACCAACATCAACAGCTGCGACTTCTCGAGCGACATGTACACCTACGTGAGGGAGGGCGACTCGGCGCTGACCTCCTTCTCCGTCGCGCACGACCTGCGCTACAAGATTCCGCTGATCAAGCGCGCGATGGCTACGAGCGGCAACCGGCTGAAGCTCTTCGCCAGTCCGTGGAGTCCGCCCGCGTTCATGAAAACGAACAACGACATGCTGCACGGCGGACATCTGCGTCCGGAATACGCGCCCGCCTGGTCTCGCTATTACTCGAAGTTCATCGAGCACTACCGGAGGGCGGGCGTGCCGGTCTGGGGCATCACGATTCAGAACGAACCGATGGCGACGCAGACCTGGGAGTCGTGCATTTATCAGGCGGCGGACGAGCGGGACTTTCTCAAGAATCACCTCGGTCCCGCGATGACACGGGAGGGCCTGCGCGATGTGAACATCATGGTGTGGGATCACAATCGCGATCTCATCATCGAGCGCGCGCTGACGATCTTCGGCGATACCGCGGCCGCGAAGTACGCCTGGGGAATGGGCTTCCACTGGTATGAAGACTGGTCGGGTGGGACACAGATGTACGGCAACGTCGCACTCGTGAGCCGGCTCTACCCAAACAAACACCTCGTCTTCACCGAGGGCACGCCGGCGAGTTTTGACTCCACCGCATACGGACGCTGGAGCCTCGGCGAGGCGTACGGGCGGTCGATGATCAACGATTTCAATTCGGGCGCCGAGGGATGGACGGACTGGAACATCCTGCTCGATGAGCGGGGCGGTCCCAATCATGTCGGGAATTTCTGCTTCGCACCGATCCATGCCGACACGAGAACCGGCAAGCTCATCTATACGAATTCCTACTACTACATCGGCCACTTCTCGAAATTCATTCGTCCGGGCGCGCGGCGCATTGTCGCGGCACCGAGCCGCAGCATGTTCCTCGCGACGGCGTTCGTCAATCCGGACGGCAAGGTGGTCGTTGTCGTGATGAATCCGACCGCACAGCAGGGGCAATACAACATCGTAGTCGGCGCCGCCTCGGTCGCCATCAATTCGCGCCCACATTCCATCCAAACGGTGGTGTTCTAATGCGCCTCATGACCACGCAGCACCTGTGCCGAGCCGTTGTGTCCGCGGTTGTTCTACTTACCCCTGCGTTGGCAGCGCAGGAGCGGGCCGGCGGGACGCCGGTTCGCGACGCCCGCGTGGGGCTGCGCGCCGGCTGGTGGGACGCGGCGCAGGCCGCGTGGAACATGCGCCTCGTCTCGACGAGCCGGCCGCCCGCCGAGTTCATTCCGGCCGAGCCCGGCGATTTCGACTACATGAATTCGGACGTGGCGTTCAAGGGGAATTACCTCATCCAGGGCAATTTCCAGGGCTTCTCGGTCTGGGACATTGTCGATCCCTTCCATCCGCGCCTGGTCCATGCGGAACGCTGCCCGGAGCAGCAGAACGACGTCTCGGTGTACAAGAATCTGCTGTTCCTCTCGGGGGAGTCGCAGAACGGCCGCCTCGATTGTGGCGCCCAGGGCGTGCAGGAACCCGTCAGCCCCGAGCGCTTCCGTGGCGTCCGCGTCATCGACATCAGCGATCCCAGCCATCCGCGCATTGTGGCCAACGTGCAGACGTGTCGCGGTTCGCACACGCACACCGTGGTGACCGATCCCAAAGACACCAGCGTCGTCTACGTCTACGTCTCGGGGCAGGCGCCGGTGCGTCCCGCCGAAGAGCTGGCGGGGTGCTCGGCGGCGCTGCCGGAGCAGGATACGGCATCCGCGCGCTTCCGGATCGACATCGTCCGCGTGCCGCTCGCGCATCCCGAGCAGGCGCGCATCGTGAGCCGGCCCCGCATCTTCGACGCGCTGGTCGCGCCGCCGAGCCATGGCTCCACGCCCAGTGACTCCGCGGCCGCCCAGCACTATGCCGATTCGGCGACAGCGACCGGCGCGTACGTCGTCAAGTTCCAAGGACTGCCGATCGTCCTGCCGCCGCAGTTCGTCAAACCGATGCTCGACAGCGTCGCAAGGGCTAATGGCAGAACGGTGGCCAACGGCACCGACAGCACCGCGCTGCGCGGCGCGGTCCAGGGGATCATCGACGCAGAGTTTCTCGCACCGATGGGTCCCGGGGGCGTGCGGCATGGGCCGGATCAATGCCACGATATCACGGTCTTTCCGGCGATGGGTGTGGCAGGTGGCGCGTGCGCCGGGTACGGACTGCTGCTCGACATCCGGGATCCCGCACACCCCGTCCGGATCGCGGCCGCGTCGGATTCGAACTTCGCGTACTGGCACTCCGCGACATTCAACAGCGATGCCAGCAAGGTGATCTTCACCGACGAGTGGGGCGGCGGGGTCGCGCCGCGCTGCCGCGCGACGGATAAACCCGAATGGGGCGCTGACGCGATCTTCACGATCGCCGACAAGCGCGCCCTAACCTTCCAGGGCTATTACAAGCTGCCGGTGCAGCAAACGAGCACCGAAAACTGCGTCGCCCACAACGGCAACCTGATT
>QHUF01000374.1 GCA_003221075.1 Gemmatimonadota bacterium | reverse complement strand
CGTGATCGCCATGGGCAGTGCCCTGCTGTGCATCACGCGCAAGAACCCCGTCGCGAGCGCCCTGTGGCTCGTCGTGACGCTGTTCGCGCTGGCCGCGCTCTTCGTGCTGCTCGACGCGCAGTTCATCGCGGTGCTCCAGGTGCTGGTCTACGCCGGCGCCATCATGGTCCTGTTCCTGTTCGTGATCATGCTGCTCAACCTGGGACGTCCCGGTCCCAGCGATATCAAAGGACCGCTCGGGCTCGGCGTCGCGGTACTGCTCGGCGCCGCGCTGCTGTTTCTGTTGCAGCCCATGACCCGGACCACGCTGCCGTCGGCGATCACACTGCCCCCGGGTAGCGTCCGGGCGCTCCAACAGCAGCAGGGCATCGTCGGCTCCGTCGCCAATCCACTGTTTGGTGCGTACCTGATTCCCTTCGAGATCGCGAGCGTGCTGCTACTTGCCGCCATCGTCGGCGCGGTGGTGCTCGCGAAGCGGAAACTCTAGTGCTGCTGAACCTCGCACTCGCCTTCTCCGCGGTGCTCTTCACGCTCGGCGTGCTCGGCGTGCTCATGCGGCGCAACGCGATCGTGATCTTCATGTGCGTCGAGCTCATGCTCAACGCGGTGAATCTCACGTTCGTCGCGCTGGCGCAGAATCTCGGAATGGGCGGGCAGGTGTTCGTGTTCTTCGTCATGGCCGTCGCCGCGGCCGAAGCGGCCGTCGGGCTGGCGATCATTCTCGCCGTCTATCGCCACAGGCAGTCGGTGAGCCTGCAGAACATGAATCTCCTCAGGGACGGATGACCGGGACCGCCGTCGACCTGATCTGGCTCGCGCCCGCCCTCGCGCTGCTCGGCTTCGTGGTGAACGGAACGCTGGCGCTGGCGCGTCCCAATTCCAAGACGCTCGTCTCGCTCATCGGCGCCGGTGTACTGCTCGCCGCCTTCGCCGTCTCCGTCGTCGTCTTCAGCGCGTTCGCGGGAGTCCATGCCGAAGAGCCGGTGGTGCTGCGGTATTGGTCGTGGATACCGGTCGGCACGCTGCAGGTCGACTTTGCCTTCCAGGTCGATCAGCTCTCGCTGGTGATGCTGCTCGTCGTCACCGGCGTCGGCTCGCTGATCCACCTCTTCAGCATCGGATACATGAAAGAGGATCCGGGGTACGCGCGCTATTTCGCGTATCTCAACCTGTTCGTCTTTTTCATGCTCGTGCTGGTGCTGGGGGCGAGCTTCCCGGTGATGTTCGTGGGGTGGGAGGGCGTCGGCCTCTGCAGCTATCTGTTGATCGGCTTCTGGTTCACCGAAGCGGCGAACGCCAACGCCGGCCGCAAAGCGTTCATCATGAACCGGATCGGCGACTTCGGGTTCATGGTCGCGATGTTCATGATCTTCTGGTCTACGGGCTCGCTCGATTTCGGTACGGTGTTCACGCACGCGCCGAACGCGCTGCCGCCGGGCGGCCGCACCGTCACGGTGATCACGCTCTTCCTGTTCCTGGGCTGCGCCGGGAAATCGGCGCAGATCCCTCTGTACACCTGGTTGCCCGACGCGATGGCGGGTCCCACGCCGGTCTCCGCCCTGATTCACGCCGCCACGATGGTGACCGCGGGCGTGTACCTCGTGGCGCGTTGCAATCTCCTGTTCGCCATGGCGCCCGTCTCGAGCGCGGTGGTCGCGGGCGTCGGCGCGCTGACGGCACTGTTCGCGGCGACGATCGCCCTCAAGCAGTGGGACATCAAGAAAGTCCTCGCGTACTCCACCATCTCCCAACTCGGCTACATGTTCCTGGGCGTCGGAACGGGGGCGATCAGCGCCGGCATCTTCCACCTCGTCACCCACGCGTTCTTCAAGGCGCTCCTGTTTCTGGGCTCGGGCAGCGTGATCTACGCGATCCACCGGGCCTATCACCACACGCACGCGCATGAAGACGCGCAGGACATGCGCAACATGGGCGGGCTCGCACGGCACATGCCGTGGACCACGGCGTTGATGTGGATCGCGACGCTCGCCATCGCCGGCGTACCCCCGCTCTCGGGCTTCTTCTCGAAGGACGAGATCCTCACCGCCGCACCGATGAGCAGGAGCAGCAGCATCTGCACGAGGCTCCGTGGATCATGACCGGCCCTCTGCTCCTGCTGGGCGTGCTGTCGGCCGCAGGCGGCCTCATCAACATCCCCGAGCTCTATCACGGCAACGCGTGGCTCCATCACTGGCTCGAGCCGATCACGCAGGCGAGCACCCCCCTCCTTCCCGCGGTGCCGCTGTCGACCTCGACCGAGTGGCTGCTGGTCGGCATCGCGGTCGCGGTTGCGGTCGTCGGGATCGTGGGCGCCTGGCAGCTGCTCAAACCGCAGGCGCTCGTTCCGGCGCGCAGCGCTCCCGAGGAGCGGGGATTTGCCCGCCTGCTCCGAAACAAGTGGTACGTGGACGAGATCTATGACGCGCTGATCGTCCGGCCGCTTGTGTGGCTGTCGCGCGAAGTGCTCTGGAAGCAGGTCGATCAGCGCGCCATCGATGGCGCGGCGGTCAACGGCGCCGCGAGAGGCGCCAGAGCACTCGGCTGGGCGAATCGCTGGCTGCAGACGGGACAGGTCGGGGTGTACGTCACCGCGTTCGTGGTGGGTGTGCTGCTGATCCTGTGGCGGGCGATGAGCTGATGTACGCGCGCTGGGTGCTCACCGCGCTTCTCACGTGGCCGCTGCTCGCCGGCCTCGTTG
The DNA here is from genome assembly GCA_003221075.1 of Gemmatimonadota bacterium. GTDB lineage: Bacteria > Gemmatimonadota > Gemmatimonadetes > Gemmatimonadales > GWC2-71-9 > 20CM-2-65-7. Next base: position 1,957 of record QHUF01000374.1, on the reverse strand, counting down.
TCTTGCTGTTGCCCGCACGGCTCGCGAAATACGTCGCCCTGGGCGCCAGCCTGGTCGAGTTCGCGATCTCGGTACCGCTATGGTGGACGTTCGCACCGGCGGGCGGGATGCAGTTCGTCGCAGATCACACCTGGATCGCGGCGTGGGGCATCCACTTCACGGTGGGCCTGGACGGCATTTCGCTGTTCCTGGTGCTGCTCACGACATTCCTGATGCCGCTCTCGATTCTCGGGAGCTGGAGCTACATCACCAAGCGTGAGACCGGCTTTTACACCCTGCTACTCGTCCTGACGACCGGCATGATCGGGGTCTTCGTCGCCCTCGATCTCTTCCTTTTCTATGTGATGTGGGAAGTGATGCTGATCCCGATGTACTTCATCATCGGTGTGTGGGGCGGCGACAACCGGCTCTACGCGGCGATCAAGTTCTTCATCTATACGTTCTTCGGATCGCTGCTCATGCTGGTGGCGATCCTGGTGTTGTACCTGCACGCCGGCCAGGCGACTGGCGTCTACTCGTTCAGCTACGCGTACCTCCTCAGCAACGCGAAGGATCTGGGACCCGTGGCCTGGTGGCTCTTCGGCGCGTTTTTCCTGGCGTTCGCGATCAAGGTGCCGATGTTCCCGCTGCACACCTGGCTGCCCGACGCGCACGTGGAGGCTCCCACAGCGGGGTCGGTGATCCTGGCGGGTGTCCTCCTCAAAATGGGCACGTACGGGTTCCTGCGCTTCGCGCTCCCGTTCTTCCCGGCCGTCGCGCTGAATCAGAGCGTGCAGCTCGTCATCGTGGTCTTGTCGCTGATCGGGATCATCTACGGCGGCCTGGTGGCGATGGTGCAGCCCGATTTCAAGAAGCTCATCGCCTATTCGTCCGTCGCCCACCTCGGGTTCGTGATGCTCGGCATCTGGGCCCTGACGCTGCAGAGCGTGCAGGGCGCGCTCCTGATCATGATCAATCACGGGGTGTCGACCGGTGCGCTGTTCTTCCTGGCCGGCATGATCTACGAGCGGCGGCACAGCCGGCTGATCGAGGCGTACGGCGGCATCGCGCGTGTGGTCCCGCTGTTCGCCGCGATCCTCACGATCGTGTCGCTGTCGTCGATCGCGCTGCCGGGCACCAACGGCTTCGTCGGTGAATTCCTGGTATTGCTGGGATCCTTCCGCACCTATCCGATCGCGACGGCGCTTGCGACGACCGGTGTGATCGTGGCCGCGGCGTATCTGCTGACGGCGCTGCAACGGGTGATTTACAACCCGCTGACGAATCCTGAGAACGAGAAGCTACCCGACCTGACGCCGCGAGAGCTCGCCGTGCTGATCCCGCTGCTCGTCGGCATTCTGTGGGTAGGGATCTATCCCAAGCCGTTCCTGCAGCGCATGGAGCCGGCGGCGCGCGCGCTGATCGAACAGATGAAGCCGAATGCCGCGTCGACGGCGGGTCAGCCGTGAGACTGGATCCCGCCATTTATCGCGACCTGCTGCTATCGCTCTTGCCCGAGCTGGTGCTGACCGGGTGGGCGCTCGTGCTGCTGTTGTTCGTCGCGTGGCGCCATCGCACGGCGCGCGACGCGCGGATTGCAGGCTGGCTGACGCTGCTGGCGCTCCTGTCCACCGCGATCGCCACCTGGTGGCTCTGGTGGAATCGGGCCGGCGTGGGGGGGGGAGTCGTGACGATGATCGCCGCGGACGACTTCCGCTGGGTCGCGGACTGGGTATTCCTCGGCGCCGCCGCGCTGACCGTGCTGATCTCATTCGCCTATCTGGAGCGGGAGCAGTTGCTGGTGCCCGAGTACTACGTGCTGCTCATCTTCGGCACGCTTGGCATGATGGTCATGGCCGCGGGCGCCGATTTGATGGTGATCTTCCTCGGACTCGAGCTCATGTCGGTCGCGGTCTACGTGCTCGCGGGCCTCGACCGGCGGCGCGCGCGCTCGGCGGAGGCGGCCCTCAAGTATTTC
>QHUF01000373.1 GCA_003221075.1 Gemmatimonadota bacterium | reverse complement strand
CTGGAGGCAACGCACGGGCCCACTGCCACGAGTAGTAATTGAAATAGCTCAGCAACTGCTGCCCGAACATTGCCAGGGTGCGACCGGGATTGTCCGGGCCCGGAAAAAACATCGGGTTGTCGAGCAGGCCACGGCTGCCGAACTGCTCGCGACGGATCACCGCGACGAGATTCTTCCACGTCTCGGGATCCGCCTCGTTGAGTACCGGGTGCAAACCGGCGCGGATATAGAGGAAACCGTAGATCGAAACGCCGACGGCGGCGATGCCGATCGCCACGAGCGGGAACGCGCGGGACCCGGTGACCAGGCACCACGCCGCCGCCGCCGCGAGCGCCACACCGCCCAGAATCAGTAATGTCGTGCTGCCGAGACCGACCGCGACGAGCATGAACCACAATGCGGTCACGGCACCCCACTCCGCCCATTCCATCTGCCGGTCGGCCGGCTCAGCGGCCGGGAGCGTGCGCAGCGTGTGCAGCATGAAGAGCGACACGGCAGGCCCGGCGAGCAGCGCCAGGAGATGATTCCCGACCGACAGCGCGGCGATGTAGATGATGAGCAGCAGGATGTGCGGCGCGCGCGCGGTGGCGCGCACATCGCGCCAACGGAGGCACAGCCAGCAGATCGCGGCGATGCTGAACGTCGCGAAGGTGTAGACCTCGGTCTCGTTGCTGTTCTGCCAGCCCGTGAACGTGAACGCCGACAGAATCGCGGCCGCCGCCGCGCCGCCGAGCCGCAGCCACGGGGCCTCGTCCTGCAGTAAGCGATGCGCGACAAGAAAGAGACAGCCCGCACCGGCGGCCGAGAAACACGCGCTCATCAGATTGAGCCGCCAGGCGTAGCTCCCGATCGGCATCACTGCGCCCCACAGGTGACCCACGAGCACGAACAAGGGCGTGCCCGGTGGATGCGGCACGCCCAGCACTTTGGCGGCGGTGATGAATTCGCCCGCATCCCACAGCGTGACGGTGGGCGCGAGGGTGATCACATAGCCGATGAGGACCAGGAGCGCGACAGCGGCCGCCTCCCGGTAGGGCGGTTTAGGTGGCAGGCTGAGTCACGCGCTCGCCGCCTTCGAGATGCGAGACGGCGCCGGAGAGCAAATCGCGCACCTGTTGCGGCGTGAGATGCCGATACAAGAGCCCGTGGCTGGCGACCGAGATCGTCGACGTCTCTTCCGACACGACGAGCACCGTGGCGTCGGTTTCCTCAGAGAGACCCAGCGCTGCGCGGTGGCGGGTGCCGAGGGACTTGTCGGCGACCTTGAACTGCGTGAGCGGGAGCACGCACCCGGCGCCGATGATGCGATCGCCGCGGATCAGGACCGCGCCATCGTGCAGCGGGGAGTACGGCGTGAAGATGGTCGTCAGGAGGTCGGCCGAGACCTTCGCTTCCACGGGCACGCCGGTGGTGATGAACTCTTCCAGCCCGATGTCACCCTCGACGGCGATGATTGCGCCGGTGCCGGCGCGCGACAGCCGGTCCAACGCTTCCGCAATCTCCTCCGCCACCGATTGCCGGTCGCTGCGGGAGAAGGCGCGCATGAGGCGGGACTGCCCGAGCCGCGCCAGCGCGTTGCGCAGCTCCGGCTGGAAGACGACGATCGCTGCGAACGCGCCATAGGTGAACACCACGCCGAGCAACGTATAGATGATCGTGAACTTCGCGAACACGGCGACGAAGTAGGTCAGCGAGAGGATCACGAGACCGATCACGATCTGCATCGCGCGCGTCCCGACGAGGAACAGCAGGAAGCGGTAGATGACGAACGACACCAGCAGGATCTCGAACACATCCGGCCAGAGCCGCGGCGACAGGAACTTGAACGCGTCTACATTCATGGTGGATTGGTCGTGGCGCCTGCCAGTGCAAGGGCTTCGCGTGTCAATGCGACGTCGTGAACCCGGAACAGCCGCGCCCCCCGCTCCGCGGCGAGAGCACAGGCGACAGCCGTGGCGCGATCGCGCTCTGCGACCGGCCGTCCCGTCGCCGCGCCCAAAAACCGCTTCCGCGACAGGCCGACCGCTACAGGATAGCCCAGGGCGACGATCGTTGCCAGTTCGTCGAGCAACCGAAAATTCTGGGCGGCTGTTTTGGCGAAGCCAAATCCTGGGTCGACGACGATGCGCTCGCGGGCAATCCCGGCCCGCTCCGCCTTGTCGGCGGCCGTGGCGAGCTCCGCCGCGACTTCCGGGGCCACGTGGGCGTATTTCGCCAGGTCGTCCATCGTGGCCGGCGTCCCCCGCATGTGCATGAGGATCAGCCCAACCTCGGCGCGCGCCACGACCGCGGCCAGCGCGGGATCGAACTGCAACCCGGAGACGTCGTTCACGATGGCAGCCCCGGCGTCGAGCGCCGCGCGCGCGACGTCCGCCTTGCGCGTATCGACCGAGACCGCGCCAAAGCCCCGCTTGACCAGCCCGGAGATCACCGGCACGACCCGCGCGATCTCCTCGTCGGCCGGGACCGGCGTTGCACCCGGCCGCGTGGACTCACCACCGACGTCCAAAAGGCGTGCCCCGTGCGCCGTGAGCTGTTCGCCGTGCTCGATGGCTGCCTCGACCGTCGGCAGCTGACCGCCATCCGAAAACGAGTCCGGCGTGACGTTGAGGATCCCGATGATCACCGGCTTGTCGAGCG
>QHUF01000255.1 GCA_003221075.1 Gemmatimonadota bacterium | reverse complement strand
CCGGGGCATGGTTCGTCGGCGCGCGACGCATGCGGGCGGAAGCCAAAGAGGTGCTCACGACGATGCCCGACCCAACCTTCGTGTTGCGGGATTTCGAGCACCATTTCCATCGCCTCGTCAGCCGGGCGAAGACTCACGCCGATCGCGTGCTGGTGGTGCATCAGCCATGGCTGGAGGGTCCCTACGCTGCCGAGGAGGCGGCGAAGTTTTGGCACGGCGGGGTTGGCAGGCCGTGGAAGGAAACGGTCACTGTCTATTACGATCTGGAGATCGTCAATCGATTGCTGGCGCTGGTGCAAGCGCGGGCCGGCCAGGTCGCTGACGGACTCGGCGTCCCGCACCTCGACCTGCTACCGCTGCTGACGCAACGCTCCCGCCACTATTACGATCACGACCACTTCACTCCTGTCGGCGCGATCGTCGTGGCTCACGCAATCGCGGCCGCTCTCGGAGTCGGTCGTCCGGATCCGAGCTCACCGCGGCAGCTCCGAAACAGATCGGCAATGCGAGCGACGTAACGCTCGAGCAGCATCTCGTCACCGGGACAGCCGTCCGGCCCGACATACCGCTCCGTCTCGCGCGCCACCCGTTGCCAACGCAGCATCGGGCTGCGCGGGTGCAGCCATTCTTTGTTGGGAAGGAAGAGACTCAGGCGGCCGTCAAAATAGCGAGGCGTATAGCGACGGATTGCGGCGACCGTGGCAGCCTCAACCTTCGCCCGCTGAATCTGCACCGGATCGGGCGGGGTTTGCGATTGGGCGTCACGGCGCGCCTTGTGATCGCGCAATCTTTCCCGGATGTAGAGACGACGCTCCCGACTGGGGAGCGTCGCGAGAGCGCGCGCGTGCGTACGCAGCCGCTCCGCGTAACTCGCGAGGCGCTGGCCGAGCTGCGGCAGCCGCCGGAACGCCGTTGAATACGGGCTTGTGAACAGCCCGACGAAACGAATGGTCGCGCCCTGCTGCAGGAGTTGTCGCGCCAGCTCGAATGCGATCGTGCCCCCGGCGCAGTAGCCGGTAATGACATATGCATCGTTGGGCCGGTAGGCACGGATCTGCGTGGCGAAGTAGGCGGCCAGATCCTCCACGCGCGTGAGCAGCTCGCCGTGACCGTTGGCACCGGGAGGCTGCAGCCCGAAGAACGGCTGATCGTCACCCAGCTGCTGTGCCAGGAACCGGTAGCAGAAGACGTCGCCATTGTGTCCAGGCACGCCGAAAACAGGCGCGCGCGTGCCTCGCGGCTGCAGCGGCACGATCCCCCGCTGCTGCTGAGCGAGCGACTCGGCGGAGCGGAGAAATTCCACGATATCGGTCTTGCGCTCGCGTAGTTGCTCGCGCAGCTCGGGCGTGAGTACCCCAGTGGGGGCGGTGCATCGCAGCTGGTCGCCCTCCGCCCAGACTCGGATGTTGCGGCTCCGCAACTCCTGAAGCAACGCCGGCACGATCACAACGCAAACTCCTCCCGCCCGGCAGCGTCGGGGGTCGACGCTTGCGACTGCCCTACCCAGGCCAGCTTATCGATGACCTCGGCCAGCCCAGCGATCGTCGGGTGCTCGAACAGATTCCCGAGCGGCAGATCCACCGCAAAGGTGTCCCGGATACGCGACAAGGCCTTGATCGCCACCAAGGACTGACCTCCCAGGTCGAAGAAATCGTCGTTGATGCCGATCTCGTCCACGACCAGCAATTCGCGCCAGATGGCGACGAGTGCCTTCTCGGTCTCGGTGCGCGCTCCGACGACCTCGTGGCCGGCCTGGATGTTCTCGTAACAGAACGTCGGCAGCGCCTGACGATCGACCTTGCCGTTCGGCGTCAGCGGCAACCTGTCGAGCCGGACGAAATACGTGGGGAGCATGTACTCCGGGAGCCACGTGGCGAGGTGCGCGCGGAGCTCCGCGACGGTCAGCGGCTTTTCGCTCACATAGTAGGCCGCCACGCGCCTGATGCTGGTCTCAGTCGTTTGCGTCGGCTCGGAATAACCGATCTGACGCATGATCTCCTGAACCCGCGCTTCATCGAGCTCGTCCTCGAGCTCTTCCATGGCTTCATCGCGGGTCTTTTGCCCGAGGCGCACATCCCAACTATACGGCAGCGCGTAATTGTGGTATCCACGCTGCTTCTTGTGAACGTAGATGCCGACATCGTTGATGAGGCAGTTCGTCGAACGGCCCGTATCGGAGGGGCGGATCCACGGTGTGCGCTGCCGCAAATAGGCGTGCATCTCCGCTAGCGGCGCGCTCCAATACCGGTAGAAGTCAACGAACTGAATGTCGCGGAACACGCCATCGTCACGGAAGATGTCGACCTCTAGATGACACGAGACCGCATCCTCACGCCGGTGGTAGGCTTTGCGCGCCTCGAGCACGAGGTCGTCCAGCTTGGCGACATCGAAATCCTCACGTTGGAAGACCTCTTCGGTCAGGCGCGTCTCGAAAAACTGTCCACGCGATAGTCCCGTCACGATGTAGCGGATGCCTTTGTCGGCGGCGAGATTCGTGGCCAACGTGTAGATCGTTTTGAAGCAGCCATTGCAGACGTTGGCGAAGCGCTTGAGGCTGTCGACAAAGATCTCGTTCATGTGTGGTGTACCACCCACGACGAGCTCGAGGCCCAGCGCGTCCACGACCCGACGGATGTTGGTCTTGGCTTCGTCCGAGATGAAGCCGTTGTCCAAAGTGAAGACCAGCGGCGTCAGCCCAAGGTCGCAGAGCTGATACAGCATGTACGTGCTGTCCTTGCCGCCGCTCAATAGCACCAGGCAGTCGTAGTCTCCTGTTCGCCTCGCCTTCATCTCCGCGACGAGCGTCTTGAGCGCGTCCGGGGTTTTGAAATACGCCTGCGCCTTGTCGACATACGCGTCAAAACCGCGGCAGACATTGCACACGCCCGCCGCATCGTAGCTCGTCCCCGGTACGTTGGACGCGAGACCACACCGCGTGCAGTGCGCCAACCGTTTCGCCGCCCGTACAGCGACGGGATCGACGAGATCCACCACGCACTCGCGCACGCCGTCGTGTTGCAGCAGGCGGGCCTCGATCTCGCCCAGCTCGATGCGCGCCCCGGCGACTTTCACCTGATGATCGGCGCGGCCCAGGAACTCCATGCGGCCAGCGGCGCTCCAGCGCGCGATGTCTCCGCTCCTGTACAAGCGGAGCGGTGCACCGGAGCCATTGTGTCTCGGATCTTTCGTGGTCAGGAATTTCTGCGCGGTGAGGTCTGGGCGATTGAGGTAGCCCCGAGCCAGTCCGTCCCCCGCGAGGTACATCTCACCGATGACCTCGGGAGGAACGGGACGGAGCTCTTCGTCGAGGATGTAGACGCCGGCATTCGCCGCGGGAATTCCGATCGGCACGGAGAGCGCCCGATCCTGCTCCACGTCGTAGCGGTGAATCATGCAACCGACCGTGGCCTCTGTCGGGCCATACTCGTTGTAGATCTCAACCGGGCGGCCGAAGTTCTGGGTGATCTGGCGCGCCAGCTCAGTCTTGAAATCCTCGCCGCCCACGATGAGCTTGCGAATCCTGGTGGTGCGTAGGTTCATGTCCTTGATCATCGCGAGGTGCGCCGGCGTAAGCTTGACGATGTCTACCCCGCCGTCCTCGATGACTTTGAAGATCGCCATGCCGGGCATCCCGGGGTCTTCGCGAACGACGACGATGCGGCCACCGGAAATGAGCGGCGTGAAGATCGACGTTACGGTGAGATCAAACGCCAGCGAGGAGAACAGCGGCCAGACCAGGCGTTCGCCCCGACTATACTGGTCCTTTGCCCACCAGATGTAATTGACGAGGCTGCGGTGCTCGATCATCACGCCTTTCGGCGTGCCGGTGGAGCCCGAGGTGTAGATGACGTAGGCGAGGCTGTTGGGCGAGACCGGGGACCGGGGATTCGCGACCCGATATCCTGCCATCGTGGTCCGGTTGGCATCCAGCGCCACGAGTCGTGCGGCGCCGCCTGGCAGCTTGTCGACCAAACCCGACTGGGTCACCAATACCGGTACGGTCCCCCCACCTCCAGCCGCCATGTCCCGCACCATGAAGGCGACGCGGTCGCTCGGGGATGCAGGATCGACGGGCACGTAGGCGGCGCCGACCTTGAGTACGCCGAGTATGGCGTACACCACCTCGATCGAGTGCTCCAGACAAAGTCCGACGAGGTGATCAGGGCCGACGCCCAAGGTGCCAAGATGCGCTGCCATCTGGTTGGCGCGGTCGTTGAGCTCGCGATAGGTCAACGACTGCTCGCCGAATCGGATGGCTTCGTCATTCGGCGTGCGCGCGACCTGTTCCTCAAAGAGCGCGACGATCGTCTTGTCGGCCGGGTACGGCGAGGCCGAGTCATTGTACTCGACCACGAGCGCGCGATGCTGGTCTTTATTCATAGCGATGACGCGATCATCTCCTTCAAGATTTCGTTGCTGCCAGCGTAGATCCGGTGCACGCGGCTGTCGGTCCACATGCGGGCGATCGGGTAATCCGCCATAAACCCATACCCGCCGTGGAACTGCAGGCATTGATCGACGATGCGGCACTCGCAGTCGGTCAGCCAATACTTGGCCATGGCGGCCGTGAAGGTGTCGAGCTGGCCGGCGATGAAGCGTTCGACACAGTCGTTGAGGAAGACGCGGGCGATGTGCGCCTCGGTCTTGCACTCGGCCAGCTTGAAGCGCGTATTCTGAAAGTCGATCAACGCGTTGCCGAACGCCCTGCGCTCCTTCACGTACTTGGTGGTGACGGCGACGGCGCGCTCCGCAGTTGCGACGGCGGCCACGCCAATCGCCAGGCGCTCATAGTTCATCTTCTCCATGATCTGGAAGCCGCCCCGGCCTTCGGCGGGACCGAGGAGGTTCGAGGCCGGGACCCGCACATTGTCAAAAAACAGCTCGCAGGTGTCCTGCGCGTGCATGCCGACTTTTTCGAGCGGGCGTCCGACGCGGTAGCCGGGAAGATCTCTTGTTTCAACCATGATGAGCGAAATGGCCTTCGGTCCCGTCGCCTTCGGATCAGTTTTCACCACGAGGCAGACGAGGCCGGCGTGCCAGCCGTTCGTGATGAACATCTTGGAGCCACTGATGACATAGTGGTCGCCGTCGCGGCGCGCGGTCGTTCGTATCCCCTGCAGGTCAGACCCGGCGGTGGGCTCGCTCATCGCGATCGCGCCAACCAGCTCACCCCGCGCCATGCGGGGGAGCCAGTTGCGTTTTTGCGCTTCGCTGCCGTACGCGAGGATGTAGTGCGCAACATTGTCGTGAATGAACGAGTGGAGGGGCACGCCCGCACGCGTGAGCTCCTCCACGACGACAGTTTCGTGGACGAAGGTGCCCCCTCCGCCACCGTATTCCGCTGGAACATCGCTGAGCAGCATCCCCACGGCGCCGGCTTTCGTCCAGGCGTCCGGGTCCGGGAATCGTTGCTCGCGCCAGCGGTCCTGGTGCGGTTCGAATTCGGTTTGGACGAACGCGCGGATCGTCGAGCGGAATGCCCGGAGCGCGTCAGTCGTTCGGGGAGCCTCGGCGAGAGAAATCATGACACGCGGATCCGTGGTTGGGTCGCGCGGTGGACCCCTGCCACCGCGCGTCCAGATGGATCGGCGGCCTTGGCGAACTCCGGATCCCAGGCGATCGCTGCCGGCGAGGAACAGGCGATCGACGGCCCACCGGGCACGGTCAGAGCGCAGCACGCGTCCGGAAACGCTCGCTCGAACATCCGGCGGTACAGGAGCGCCTCTTTTGTCTGCGGCGGATTGGTGGGGTACTGCGTGGCAGCCCGCGCCAGTTCGGCATCGCGGATGGTGCGCGCCGCGTGCCCCTTCAGCGAATCGATCCAGCCGTAGCCGACGCCGTCACTGAACTGTTCCTTCTGCCGCCACAGGATGCTGTCGGGGAGAGCGCCGACAAAGGCTTCGCGCAAGACCGCCTTCTCGATCCTGCCCGGGCGGACCCGCTTGTGCTCGGCGTCCATCGACATCGCGACGTCCAGGAATTCCCGGTCGAGGAACGGCACGCGTGCTTCCACTCCCCACGCCGCCATCGCCTTGTTGGCACGGTTGCAATCATAGAGATGCAGCGCGTCGATCTTCCGCACGGTTTCGTCGTGAAAGGCCCGCGCTGATGGCGCCTTGTGAAAGTACAGGTACCCCCCGAAGATCTCGTCGGACCCCTCTCCCGAGAGCACCATCTTGACGCCCATCGCCTTGATACGCCGGGCCATCAGGTACATCGGCGTCGAGGCGCGGATCGACGTGACGTCGTACGTCTCGATGTGACGGATCACGTCGGGCAGGGCGTCCAGGCCCTCCTGCACGGTGAACTTGAACTCGTGATGACTGGTGCCCAACGCGGCGGCGACCACGCGCGCCGCCGCCAGGTCGGGCGAGCCTTCCAGGCCGACCGCGAAGGAATGCAGACGCGGCCACCACGCTTCCTCACGATCGTCCGACTCCACGCGACGCTTGGCGAACCGGGCCACGCAGGCGGCGACCAGCGACGAATCGAGGCCGCCTGACAACAGGACGCCGTAGGGCACGTCGCTCATCAACTGACGGTGCACCGCGGCTTCGAACGCAGCACGCAACTGCTCCGGAGGAACTGCGACGCCGCGGGTGTGCTCATAGCTTCGCCACGCGGGTGTCCAGTACCGCACCGGCGTGCCCACGCGACTGTCGAGATAATGGCCCGGAGGAAATACGGTGATGTCGTCACAGACGCCCACCAGCGCTTTGAGCTCCGACGCCACGTACAGGCGCCCAGCCCCATCGTGGCCCATGTACAGCGGACACACGCCGATCGGATCGCGCGCAATCAGGTAACGCCCCGCGTCCCGGTCCCACAGCGCGAAAGCGAAGATGCCGTTCAGCCGCCCGAGGAAATCGACGTCGTGCTCGCGATACAGCGCGTTGATCACCTCGCAATCCGATGCGGTCTGGAAAGCATAGCGATCCGCGATCTCGAGCCGGAGCTCGCGATGATTGTAGATCTCGCCGTTCACCGCGAGCGCCAGCCCGCCGTCGGCGGAACGCAGCGGCTGTGCACCGGAGGAGACGTCGACGATGGCGAGGCGCTCGTGCACCAGGACGGCGCGGTCATCGACATGCACGCCACTCCAGTCGGGGCCGCGATGGCGCTGACGCGCGCTTTGGGAGAGCGCCTGTTCACGCAGCGCCTGCAAGTCGACGCCAGCCGCGATTTCGAAGATTCAGGGGATCGAACACATGCCGGTTACCCTCTATCCTGAGTGGCGATCGCGGCGACATAGCCCGCAGCCGGACAAAAACTGTCCAGCCGCCAGCCGGAGCTGTCCCCAGGCGTGTTCTCGACCCGCAGCACCTTCGCCGGCTCCCCCGGCGCGAGCGTCACATCGAAGCGATCGAGAGGGATCGACAGGCCATCGCCGAGCGCCTTCACGAACGCTTCCTTGCGCGTCCAGCAGTTGAAGAACCCCTGCGGCCTGTCGCTTGGGTTGAGGGTCCGGTATGTCGTGTTCTCGCGGCGCGAGAAATAGCGTGCCGCGATGTCGTCGGCGTCGCTCATCACCCGGATGGCTTCGAGGTCAATGCCGATCGCGTGTCCGCATGAAAACGCGTACGCGGCGACGTCACCGCAGTGCGACACGTTGAAGTGCAGGTCCGAGCCCGCGAACCGCCGCGAGAGTGCCGGCTTGCCGTGGGCGCCGTACTCGAACTCGATCGACTCCGCTCTCACACCCAGGCGCGCCGCGAGCAGCTCCCGCAGGCGCGCCCGCGCGACGATGAATCGGCGGGCGTCGCGATCGAACGCCAAACGACGCGCCCGGTGGCGCTCGGCGTCCGAGAGCAGCGCCGCCGATGCACGAAGGGCTTCGGGCGCCGCCGCCAGGCACGTCACCACGACGTCGATGTCTTGGCCTGTGTGCTTGGTCTCACGAATCACGGAATGGGCGTGTGCACGGTTAGTGCCAAGCCCGGCCAGCCTAGCCTGATTGGTCGGGGCATCGGAGCGTGGCGCTGGCGCAACGCCGCATCGGTGCCGACTCGACACTCTTGCGGGTGACACGTTATAGCCGTCGGCAAGCCAGGGACTTACACAACGCGCCGGCGGCAGAGCTGAACCTGCGCCTTCCGGCGTCGGACTTGCTGGAGTGCTGTGGCATGCTGGTCCTCCATGTCGTGGCTCCCGGGGAAGTCGGCGGGTTGGAGCGCGTCGTGCAGTCACTTGCGCAAGGACAGGCGCACGCCGGGGACGACGTGCACGTTGCCGCAGTGCTTGACCCCAGCCATGAAGATCACTGGCTGCTCGGGACCCTGGCCGCCGCAGGAGTGGGCACGCACTCGATTGTCGTCCCCAGTCGAGGGTACTGGCGGGAGCGTGCGGCGATCGTCGAGTTGTGCCGCCGACTGCGGCCCGGCATCGTGCATACGCACGGCTATCGGCCGGACGTCGTCGACGCTGGCGCCGCGCGGCGGCTGGGCATCCCCACGGTCACCACAGTTCACGGCTTCACATGGGGCGGCTGGAAACACCGGCTGTACGAACGGCTGCAGCGACGTGCCTACCGGCGGTTCGAGGCGGTGGTCGCGGTCTCGCGCCCGCTCGCTGATCTGCTGACACGGGATGGCGTCCCGCCGCACAAGGTGCACTTCGTCCAGAACGCGTGGCTGGAAACCACGCCGCCGCTCGATCGTCCGACGGCGCGACGCGCCCTGGGTTTGAGACAAGACGCATTCGTCATCGGGTGGGTAGGGCGCTTGAGCGCCGAGAAGGGGCCGGACGTCCTGCTCGACGCGCTGGTGAACTTAACCGACCTACCCGTCACCGTCTCCGCGGTAGGGGACGGGCCGGAGCGCCAATCGCTCGGCTTGCGGGCGTCGCGCGTTGGCGTTGAGCGGCTCGTCCGCCTGCACGGGATGGTCCCCGACGCGGGACGGTTGTTCGCCGCCTTCGACGTCTTCGTCTTGAGCTCCCACACCGAGGGCACGCCGATCGTGCTGTTCGAGGCGATGGCGGCCGGCGTACCGATTGTGACGGCCCGCGTCGGCGGGGTTCCGGACGTCGTTTCTTCCGCGGAAGCGGCGCTCGTGCCTCCCGCCGACCCAGTCGCACTTGCCGCAGCGATTCGCGCGGTGTACCACGATCCTGTCGTGGCGCGCGCGCGCGCGAAACGCGCGCGGGTGCGGCTGCTCACAAACTTCACGGTTGCACGCTGCATCAGTCGGTACGACGCGATCTACAGGCTGGTGACCAACAAGGGTCCGACCGTGGGTCAGCGCCGGTACGCTGGAGTGTATCCTCGCGCTGGACTATCCGACTGACTGTCGCCAGCGGGCAGGCTCAGGCTGCCGGTTCTGGTTGCGGAGTGGTGTCCGACTCTTCGCCAGCCTCACGCTCCACAACCCACGCGGCGTTGTGGCTGCGCTGCAGGCCGTGCCGCTCCATCAGGCGGTACAGAGTGGTGCGGTCGACGCCGGCGATCCGGGCGGCCTTCGACAGGTTCCCGCCGGCCCGGCCGAGTAACCACGACAGGTACTGCAGCTCGAACTGCGCGATCACCTGGTCGCGCGCGCCGTGATAGCTCTCATCGACCATCGTCGAGATGAGCGATGCCGGGTTCGCACCGACGGGCGACCGCGCTTCGATGGTGAGCGGGAGATCCTCAGACCGAATGGCCGCCCCCGGCTCGGTGAGTACTGCCACGTGCTCGATCACGTTTTGGAGCTCGCGCACGTTTCCCTGCCAGGGGTGGCTGCACAGTGTGCGGATCGCGTCATCGGACAGCTTGGGAGACGACGCGCCCTGCCGGCGGTGCCGCATCCAGTACGTCGAGAGGAAATGCTCGGTGAGCAACGGGATGTCTTCGGGCCGTTCGCGGAGCGGGGGCACGTTGATCGGCACCACGCGCAGGCGGTAGTAGAGGTCTGGTCGCATGGCGCCAGCCTTTACGGCGGCTTCCGGATCACCGTTCGTGGCCGCAATGAACCGGACGTTCACCACGGCGTCCGTCGTTTCGCTGCCGACGCGCCGCACCACGCCGTCCTGAATGACGCGCAGCAGCTTGGCCTGAATCGGCTTGGACATCTCCACCAGCTCGTCGAGGAACAGCGTCCCACCATTGGCCGTCTCGAGCAAACCGGGCTTGTCGCGCACGGCGCCGGTGAAGGCGCCCTTGCGGTGCCCGAACATCTCGGATTCGAGGAGTGCCTCCGGGAGCGCGGCGCAGTTGACCGCGGCGAAGGGCCGGCTGGAACGCCGGCTGTGCTGGTGGATGAACTGGGCGACGAGCTCCTTGCCCGAGCCGCTCTCGCCGGTGATGAACACTGAGGCGTCGGTCGGCGCCACACGGCGCGCGAGCTCGATGACCCTGCGGAACGGAGCGGACGTCCCGAGCAGCGCGACCTTCTCGCCCGCTTCCTGACTTCGCTCGGGATCCTCCTGTTGATCGCGCGTCTCCCGGGCGACCAGCACGGTGTGGACCGCTCGTCCCATTGTGATTTGCAGGTGCTGCGCCGAGAACGGCTTCGGCAGGTAATCCCAGGCACCCTGGCGCAGCGCCTCGATGCTCGACTCGACGCTGGGGTTGCCGGTCATCATGATGACGATCGTGCCCGGGTTCGTGGCCAAGGCGGCACGGAGCAGAGTCAGGCCGTCGACCTGGGACATGTACAGGTCCACGAGCGCGATGTCGAAGGGCTGGCGCTTGAGTATATCCAGCGCTTCCTGGCCCCGGCCGCAGACGGTCACATCGTGCCCCGCACTGGTGAGCAGACTGCCGCAGGTCTCGCGCAGGCTGTGCTCATCGTCGACGACCAGCGTGCGGATGTTGGCCTTGGTTCCCGAACCGATGGACAGCAGCGCGTTGACGCTGACTGCGTCGGGGTGCGCGCCGTTGTTTGATCCTAGCGGTATCGACATGATCGCTCCTCCCGCCGACGCCTAACGCAGGGATCGGGCCACGCTATCGCGATCCTGCAACACGGGACGCGGCGGCGCACCGCGAATCTGAATGTCGAGGGAGTGCGGACGCGCGACAGCATGAACCGGACGATGGACATGTCGATGCAGCATGAGTATGCCAGGGCGAAATAGACTTCCATCCCTCTTGGGGATTAGTTCCTATTCCTTCTTGAGGATTACTTCGGTGCCGACCTGTCCCTGCGGGCGTTGCGCCTGCGCCGCGGAGCCCGCCGCGGCGGGCTGTTGCGCGACCGCGACGGTGGGCGGAGCCCGGACCGGCACGGAACTTGTTGATGGGACAAGCGATGCCCCTTGGTCCGACGCTCCCGCTGGTGTTGCTGGTCGCCGCCGTCGCCCTGTGTGCCTACACATACCTGGGCTATCCGGCGATCCTCGAGCTCCTGCGGGTGATTCGGAGGGTACCGCCGCACCAGCCCCGGCGCCGTGCAACCGACTGGCCCACGATCAGCGTCGCGCTGCCCGTCTACAACGAAGTCGAAGGGATCGCCGGCACGCTCGAACGGATTCTCGCCATCGAGTATCCCGCCGAGCGCCGGCAGATCCTCGTCGTTTCAGATGCATCTACCGACGGCACCGACGAGATCGTCACTCGGTTCGCCCCGCGAGGCGTCGAACTCGTGCGCCTGCCGCAGCGGTGCGGCAAGACTGTGGCGGAAAACGCCGCCAGGTCTCACCTCACCGGGGAGATCATCGTCAACACCGATGCGTCGGTGCGGATCGACGTGGGAGCTGTGAAGCACCTTGTGGCGGCCTTCGATGACCCGTCGGTCGGTGTTGCCTCGGGGCGCGACGTGAGCGTCTCTAACGTCGATCACCGCCTGAATCCCGGGGAACAAGCCTACGTCGGGTACGAGTTGTGGGTGCGTGATCTCGAATCCAGCCTGTCCGGGATTGTCGGCGCGTCAGGATGTCTGTACGCGATTCGT
>QHUF01000372.1 GCA_003221075.1 Gemmatimonadota bacterium | reverse complement strand
CCATACCGTGCGAAATCAGGGAAAGCACTGAGCCAACCCCCCTGACCCGAGGCACGGCGTCATGAAACTTGGTGCCAGTCGCCTCCTTCCGCTGACGCTTCCTCCCGTCACCTTACCGGGTGCGTTCCGGCTTCCACCGCAGGATCGCGTCCTCGACGCCCTTGAGGTGTGCCCGCATCCGTTTCACGCCTAGGCCAGCGTCGCGCCGCTCCAGGGCCTCGAGTATCGCCAGGTGGCCCTCATGGTCGCGCTCCCGCGAAGCGAAGATCTTGAGGATCAGACGCTGTTCCTCTGTAAACAGGTCGCGCAGGACGTCGAGCAGCTGGACCAGCACGGCGTTGCCGGAAGCCAGCGCGATCTGCCGGTGGAACGACATGTTCGCCGTGTGTAAGACGTCGTCGTCGGCGAGGTTCTTCCCCGCGGTGGTGAGCAGGCGCCGCATCTCTCGCAGATGCTGGGCGGTGGCCTTCTCCACGGCATCGGCGACGGATTGCGCCTCCAGCGCCATGCGGGCCCGAATGAGATCCAAGAGCAACTTCTTGGTCATCATCCCCGGGTAATCCGGACTGGCCAGAACCAGGACCTCATCGCTCCGGCTCACGTACACGCCGGAGCCGTGGCGGATCTCCACGACCCCGATCGTCTCGAGCTTCTTCAGGGCTTCACGAACGGTTGGGTGGCCGACGCCGAACCGCTTCGCCATCTCCATAATCGACGGCAGGCGATCGCCGACGCGATAATGGCCGCGCTGGACCATGCCGCGAATCCGGCGCGCGAGCCTGTCGGAGAGACTTTGCTTCTGTTCGGGCGCGAACGCCGTGTCGGCCGCGTCCCTGACCGTTGATCGCCGAGGCATGATGAGGAACCTCCTGCTGAAACCTACTCAGCGCGTGGCGGCCTGCCGCGCGACTCCGATCACGGCATCGAACGCGGGCTTGGGGCGGTGCAGCCGGTCGAACAGCAACGGGTGATTCGTCCGGCCCCGCATGGGCCAATTGTTGAGCCAGGAGTCGCCGTCGCTTACACCCCAGAAGGTGACGCGAGTGATAGCGTCCGCGTGCCGCAGATACACCGCAAACAGCGCCGCGTAGCGTCGCGCGAGCGCCTGCTGTACCGAGTCGGGCAGGGAGTCGGGATAGGGGTTCAGATCCGGGGGCAGCATGTCAATGTCGAGCTCGGTGATCATCACGTGCACACCGAGCGCGGCGAAGGCCGCGATCGTCGAATCCTGCTGCGCCGGCGTGGGCCAGTCCATGCGGTCGTGACCTTGCAGGCCGACCCCGGCGATGGGGACGCCCTCGTCCCTGAGCCGCCGGACCAGGTCTAACGCGCCACGCCGCTTGGGTGCGTTCTCGAGCGAGTAGTCGTTGTAGTACAGCTCCGCGTCGGGGTCGGCGTCGTGCGCGAAGCGGAATGCCTGCGCGATGTAGTCCTCGCCCAGACCCGCGAGCCATGGCGTCTGCCGCAGCGTACCGTCGTCGTTCAAGGCCTCGTTCACGACATCCCAGCCCTTGATGCGGCCGCGGTAACGCCCTACCACCGTGTGGATGTGGTCGCGCAGCCGGGCGAGCAGCGTATCGCGGCTCACGGGGTTGCCACTCGAGTCCTGGAACACCCACTGCGGCGTCTGCTTGTGCCAGACGAGCGTGTGCCCGACAATGAACATGCCGGAGCGCTCGCCGAACGCGACGTACTGGTCGGCGGCCGCGAAGTCGTAGGTGCCGGGCCGCGGATGCAGCGACGCCCATTTGAGCGCGTTCTCGGGCGTGGTCGCGTTGAACTGTGCGGTGACGATGGCGACCCCGAGTGTGTCACGCCCGGAAAACTGCGCCGCGTTGAGAGCTGCCCCGACCAGAAAGGCGCCGTCAAACGCCCGTTGGAGCGTGCGCGGTGCGAGCTTCACCTCGGGCGGCGGTGGCTGGCCACAGCTGAGCACCGCCACCGACAGCAACGCGCCGGACGGTATCCGGCCCTTCAGGGCACGGATCAAAACTCTCAACGCCCCTCTACGGCTCTGGAGCGACATCCAAGGCGACACTGCGAAGGTCCGTCGAGCTACCGCCCACCATGATGTCGAACCGCCCCGGTTCGACTACGCGCTTCATGTCGGGGCCATGGTAGGCCAAGTGCTCTGGTCCGAGGTCGAACGTGACCGTTCGGGTCTCACCAGGCTGCAACGTCACGCGCCGGAATCCGCGCAACTCGAGCGTAGGCCGCGTGGCCCAGCTTACGGCGTCGCGGATGTAGAGTTGGACCACCTCGTCTCCGGTCCGCTTCCCGGTGTTGGTTACCTCGACCGAAACGCTCGCCCGATCCCGGAGCCCGATCCGGGCTGGCGTCAGGCGCAGGTTCGCGTACGCGAACGTGGTGTACGACGAGCCGTAGCCGAAGGGGAACAGCGGCTCCGTGGTGTCGAACAG
>QHUF01000383.1 GCA_003221075.1 Gemmatimonadota bacterium | reverse complement strand
CACTATAGAGGAAGGTCGGGGGCGGGCTGCGAAACTCGCCGATGCCGCCGCGCAGGTACGTCGCAGCGGATGCGTCGACACCGCCGTCCCTCCCTGCACCCAACCCCCAGGTGAAGCCAAGGCGCGGCAGGAGTTGCACCTCGTCCGGGATGCGGTCGGTGCGCACT
The DNA here is from genome assembly GCA_003221075.1 of Gemmatimonadota bacterium. Lineage (GTDB taxonomy): Bacteria > Gemmatimonadota > Gemmatimonadetes > Gemmatimonadales > GWC2-71-9 > 20CM-2-65-7. The sequence goes on along the minus strand of QHUF01000383.1, from coordinate 4,704 downwards.
CCGAACAGCGAATCGAGTGCCCCATTGTAGGCCGGTGCGTCGCCGAACCGCGTCGCCTCGAGCCGGACACCGTAGGTGAGCCGCACGCCGCCGGGGACGCGCCAGCTGTCGCCCAGGTACAGCGCTTCGTTCCACACCGTTCCCGCCTGCGCGAGGGGTACGCGTGAACGGGTGAACACCGCGGGACTGTCGCTGGCGAGCGCGCCGAGCGAGGGGTATTCGAAGGTGCCGAACTGGTTCGGCATCTCGGTCTCCTCGCCGCGGGTCGCGTTGACGTAGATGCCGAGCTTGAGCCGGTGCGCCCCGCCGCCCAGCAGCCAGGAGACTTCGTCGGAGACTTCTATGCTGCGCGTCCGGATGTGCTGGGGCAGCGCGCCGTTGCCGCCGAACGCGAGCGTGGCGATCGCTTGCCCCACGTCGGGCAGCTGGGAGGCGACATCGACGCGCGCAACGGGAAGCGACAGGAACGGGGTGACGTCCCGCCGGCTCGTCGCGACGTAGCCCCGCAGCTCGTTGATGAAGCTCCCGCCGAACGACGACGCCAGCGCCGCGAGCACGCCCCCGCCCCCGTCCGACCGCGTTCCCCCAGTCGCGGGGAAGGCGAGCGGACTGACGCGCGTGGGCTCCTGCGATTCACTCCGGCCGTCAAGCCGCAAGGTGAGCGTATGAGCGTCGGACATCCGCCAGTCGAGCCGCACCAGGGCCACTGTGAGTTCGGCTGCGCGGTCGGCCGCACCGGCCACCGTCGCGGGCGCGCCGGTGGCGCTGGCGAGCGCGCAGAAGCGCGCCGCCGAATCGGGACTCACGCCGAGGCGCAGCAGCGCGGCGGGATCGGCGCTGATGAGCGAGGGCAGGGCCTGGCCGCGCCAGCGGCGCTGCAACGCACCGAACACGAACAGCCGATTCGGGACGATAGGACCGCCCAAGCCACCGCTCACCTGGTTCTGGGTGGAGCCGGCGCCGAACGGCGACTCCGTCGCCGTGCCCCACGCCAGCGAGCGATCGCGCAACCCGGTCGTGAACGACCCCTGTGGAATGTTGGTGCCGCTCTTCGTGGTCGACGTGACGAGGCCTCCCGAGAATTGCCCGCGCGTCACGTCGTACGTAGTCGTGATCACGCGGGTCGAGCGCAGCGCGTCCTGCGGTACGGTGCCTTGACCGAACGACATGCCGTCCAGGGTCACGTTGTTCGCGGTACTCCGTTGTCCGGCGACGGAGAACGCGGTGGTCGTGGAGTCGGTCGCGGCGATCGGCAACACCCCCGGGGCCAACGCGGCGACGGCGTTCAAGTCGGTCGCGTCGATCGGCAGGCGCGTCATCTGTTCTGGACTGAGAGTCTGGGCCGTCGATCCGCCGCTCGAGGTGCTGGGACCGGCCCCGCGGCGCGTGGCGACGGTGACCGCCTCGAGCGAAACGGGGACCGATCCCATCTGGATGTTCACCTCGAGGCGATCCTCGTCGCCCTGCCGTCTGACGACCAGCTCGACGGGCGCCATGCCCATGAAGCGTGCGACCACGCGGTACTGGCCGCCGCCGTCGGGGAAGACGATGGTGAAGCGCCCGTGCCGGTCGGTGACGCGCTGGCGTGACAGCTGAGTCTCGACGGACGTGGCCACGACGACGGCGCCCTCGAGGGGCTGGCTGTCGGGCCCCGTTACGCGGCCGCTGATGATGTCGGTGCCAGCGCCGATCTGTGCGGCCGCCCGCGGGACCGCGAGCGCGGCGAGGAGAACGATGGGGATGTAACGCATGACCGTTGCCACGCTGGCAGGCCGCACGACGCGTGCCCACTCGCGGCGCCCTGTCCGCATCGCGACGTCTCCGTGCAACACCCGTGTTGCGCTCGCGCCTGATGTGCCAGCGGTTCAACACCCGTCGCGGCCCTGCATCACTACCGAACGAACATGACGATGCCGCGCCGACTATTTGCTCGTCGCAATGTGTAACGCGCGCGGCTCTGGAGGGGCTGTAACACAAGAGTGTGAGCACCTCGGGGATTCCCTAGCGAGGGTGTAACGCCGGTGCCGCACGAGGGTTTTCCCCGGGCACGGTGCTTGCCGCACCCCGCGACGATGGCGTCACGCGCGTGCATCGTGTGCGTCACAAAAAACGCTCCGACGATCGCGCGTGGCGAGTTCCGAACCCGCCACTGAGAGAGAAGGTCATGTCGAGCGACTCCCCTAGCCTCGTGCGGCTCGCCGCGCACATCGGCGTGTCTCTCCTCCTCGCAGCACCCGTCGGCGCACAGACGTCGCCGGCGACAATCACTGTGCCGCGCCTACCGCGCGCCCCCGCCCTCGAGTACGTGCTGCGGCCTGGCTCGGCGTCGCGGTCAGCGACTTCCGCCAGCGCGAGCCCGGCGACGGCACACCCGTCAGCCAGGCGACCACCGCCTATCTGTCCTATGACGACGCGAACCTGTACGTCGTGTTCGTCTGCCGGGACGATCCCACCAAGGTGCGCGGCAGCGTCGCGCGCCGCGAGGAGATCGCGGCCGACGACCAGGTGGTTCTCTACCTCGACACGTTCCGCGACCGCGAGCGCGCGTACTTCTTCATGGCCAATCCGCTCGGCGTCCAGCTCGACGGCGTCCGGACCGAGGGCCAAGACGATGACCTGAGCTGGGACGCGGTGTGGCAGAGCGACGGCCGGCTCACGCCGGACGGGTACGTGGTGCGCATGACGATCCCGTTCCGGAGCCTGCGCTTCCCACGCGCTCCGGTGCAGACCTGGGGCGTGGCGCTCGGACGCGTCATCCGCCGCGGCAACGAAGAGTCCTACTGGCCCTTCATCACCAAACGGGTGAAGGGGCGCGTGGCGCAGTTCGCCGAGCTGCAAGGCCTGGAAAGCATCTCTCCGCCGCGCAACGTCCAAGTCAATCCGTACGGCACGCTGGCGCGCGCCCGTTTCCTCGACAAGGACGCCGCCGCCCACGTCACCGACGGCGACCAGCGGGCCGGGCTCGACGCCAAAATAGTCCTGCGGGATGCCCTCACCCTCGACGGGACCGTCAACCCCGACTTCAGCCAGGTCGAGACCGACGATCCCCAGGTCACCATCAATCAGCGCTTCGAAGTGTTCTTCCCCGAAAAGCGTCCCTTCTTCATCGAGAACGCCGGCTACTTCCAGACGCCGGTCAACCTGTTCTTCTCGCGCCGCATCGTGGACCCCGGCGGCGGCGTGCGGCTGACGGGAAAGGCCGGCCGCTGGTCCCTCGGCGCCATCGCGATCAACGACCGCGAGCCGGGCCGCGTGCCGGCGCCGGATCCCCTCGCGGGAAGCCGCGCCAACGCCGGCGCACTGCGCCTGCAGCACGAGCTGGGTGAAGAATCGACCGTCGGTGCGCTCGTCACCGACCGCGAGCTGGAAAGCAACTACGCGCGGGTGGTCTCCCTCGATACGCGCTTGAAGCTCGGTCGCACCTGGGCGGCGACGGGACAGGTAATGCGCAGCGACCTCCGTGAGGGCACGACGGAAAGCGCGGGGAGTGGTGTGTTGATCGACCTCACGCGCGACGGCCGCTTCTTGGACTACTCGGGTACCTTCCTGGCCCTGGACCCGGCCTTCGCCGCACCGCTCGGCTTCGTGGAGCGGACCGGCATCCGGCAGACGGAGCACAAGTGGAAGTACCGCGTCCGACCGCGCGGCGCAGCGGTGCTGAGCTACGGTCCGGAAGTGAAGGTCTTCTACGTCTGGGACCCCGACGGCCGGCAGCTCGACCGCGAGTTCAAAGCCCAATTCCTGGTGGAGCTGGTTGGCCAGACGGAGCTCAGCGTGAAGCGGACCGAGCTGTTCGAGCGATTCGAGAACGCGCCGTTCCGCCCATACAAGACCGAGGCCTCGTTTTCGACCGAGTGGCTCAAGTGGCTGGCGCTCGCCGCCACCTACGGGTGGGGCGGCGACGTGAACCACGACCCCGCGTCGGGTCTTGCGCCGTTCCTCGGGCGCGCAACCGAAGCCGAGCTGCAGCTCACGCTGCGGCCCACGCCCGGGCTCCGCGTGGACCAGGCGGCGATCGAGAGCCGGCTCGACACGCGGTCGGGCGCGCGCGTCTTCACCGAGCGGCAATTCCGGACCAAGGTCAACTACCAGTTCAGCCGCTTCTTATCGCTTCGAGCGATCGTGGACTACAAAGCGGCGTTCGGAGACACGACCCTCGCCGACATCGAGGACAAGCGGAAGTGGGGGGCCGATCTGCTCCTCACCTATCTGGTGAACCCGGGGACGGCATTCTACGCCGGCTACACCGATCGCTATGAGAACCTCGCGATCGGCCCGGGATCGCCCCCGTCCCTGTTCCGCACCCGCTCGCCCGACATGTCGGTAGGGCGGCAGGTGTTTGTGAAACTGAGCTACCTCTGGCGCTTCTGAGCGGCGGAGCCGTGCCAGGGCCCAGGCGTCGGCGGAAAGGCGAGCCGGACGCGTCGCCCAACGAGGGCGACGTGCCGAGAATCGTGGAAACACTCGAGCTCGCGCTGCACGCCCTTTCCGCATCGGCGGCCACGCCTGAGGAGTTGGCCGAGATCCGGAGGCTCCTCGACGGGATGCGCGCGTCGCCGGCGTTGCGCGCGCCACAGTCACACCTGCCGCCGCTTTCCGAACGTGAGCCCCCGCTCCCGCGGATCGCGACATACTCACAAGGGATGCACGGGTTCGGACACATTCGCCGCAACGCCACAATCGCGCACGCGTTGCGCGGCGCGG
>QHUF01000382.1 GCA_003221075.1 Gemmatimonadota bacterium | reverse complement strand
TCGTCCTGGCACCGCGGTCGGCAGCGGTCCAGATCAGCTCGCCCACGCCGCGCGTCGTGGTGCGCATCGGATCGCGGTCTTCCGGCTCGACGAGTGCGAGCCCGCACGCCGACGCGCTCTCGATGATCGCGGTCTCTCCGTCGATCCAGCCCAATTCCGCCGAGACCGACTCGCCGATCGGGCCTGTCACCGGCAGCCGCTCGCGCAGCGCGCCGGCCGGCAGCACCACATCGAGCAGACCGTTGCCGCCGTCGGCGACCGGGCATTCGAGCACCAGCGCGCCAGGCACCGCGCGCCGCACACCGATCGCGATCGCTTCGGCGACCTGCCGTGGGCCGAGTGTGCCTTTGAAGGCGGCGGGAGCGACGAGGATAACGGGCATGGGAAAAGAATAACAGAGGCCGAGAGGCTGAGCGGCTGAGGGGCTATGAGGAACGAGGGACTACAAACGAGAAACCCCCTGAGTTTCCCCAGGGGGTGATCGCCTGCCGCACACCGTGCGCCCTAGAACCCGATGTGAGCTAAGCGAACTCCTTCTCGCAAATCGGGCGGGCGCTCCATTCACTCTGGCAGCCGGGCAATCTCATTGCTGAGACCCCTTGGCTTTGCGCCCCGCCGTCGCCGGCGGTTTGCCCTTTTCGAGAGTTCCGTCTATTCCGAAAGCAAAAACAATGCCCAGTTGTAACCACAGTCACATCAATGACGAGTCATACGACCTAGGGAAACTCCTGTACTGTATTCTGCACTGAATACTGCAAAACACAGCACAGAACTACGTCGATAGAAGACGCCAAGACGCTAAGACGCCTGAGCGGTCGACAGCGATCAGCTCGCAGTCGCTGCTGTCGAAAGCTTTCGAAGGAGACCATAAACCGTCCGCGCGCACTCGTCACGCGCGGCTATCAGCTCCTCCAAGTCCATCGGCTGAAGGAGCCCGAGGTGCTGAACAAGATCGATGATCGCTTCCACTTCGTGCAGCGATCCGCGAGCCATATCGGCGAACCGTCGGAACTCCTTCGAGCCCTTCCGCGTGATACCTTCGGCAAGATTCAGTGCAATGCTATTTGAGGCACGCCGCCATTGGTCCGCCAGATCGTGCTCGGATGCTGGCAGTCGCTTGATGAGTGGACGCGATAGCGCAGCAACGCGCAGCGCGTGTTGATAGGCTTTCAAGTCTCGAAAGAGCATGTCCGAGGATACCGATGCGACGTGGCAGGCGATAACCGAAACGACGCAGGCAGGAGCTTTTTCTGACCGCTAACCACGGTTCACCACTCAGGCGTCTTGGCGTCTTGGCGCCTTCTATCGACGGGGTGCTCTGTCGTCAGACCTCTATGATCTGATCCCTGCGTGTTCCAACGCTAACGTAGCGCACCGGCGCTCCGGCCAAGTCTTGTAGTCGATCCACATATGCCCGGGCCGCCGGCGGCAAGTCCGCCAATCGTCGCACCGCCGTGAGCGGCCTCTGCCAGCCCGGCACCTTTTCATAAATCGGCTCGACTCTCCCAATCGTCTCCACGTCCGCCGGCATGCTATCGATGACCTGTCCGTCGAGTCGATAGCCCACGCCCACCGGTATCTCCGCGAACGTATCCAAGACGTCCAGTTTCGTTACCGCCAGCCCCGTCAGTCCATTCACCCTCACGGCGTACCTGACCACTACGGCATCAAACCATCCACAGCGACGCGGTCTTCCCGTCGTCGCGCCGAATTCCCCTCCCAACTCGCGAATCCGCTCCGCCACGACCGGCTCCGCTTCGGTCGGCAGCGGTCCATTGCCGACGCGGGTCGTGTACGCCTTCACGACGCCGAGGACCGCATCGATCGCCGTTGGGCCGATGCCCACGCCGACCGCGGCGCCGCCCGCCGTCGTGTTGGATGACGTGACATAGGGATAGGTGCCGTGATCGACATCGAGCAGCGCTCCCTGGGCTCCTTCGAGCAGCACCGACTCGCCGCGCGCCAAAGCTTCCCAGACCACTCGGCCCGAGTCCACAGCCAGGGGTAAGAGCCGGGGGGCCAAACGCGCGAGCAGCTCGACGTGCTGTTCGGGGCTCGCCCGCTCCACGCTCCCGGCGCCCCGGTCCCCGAGCAGTGCCAGCATCTGATTCGCCGCGTCCACGCGCGCGCGCACCAGCTCCTGCGCACGGGTGAGATTACGGAGGTCGCCGACGCGGATCCCGCGCCGTCCGTACTTGTCTTCGTACGTCGGACCGATTCCCCGCCCCGTCGTCCCGATCTTCTCCTGTTTCTCCCGCGCACGATCCAGGAGCTTGTGATACGGCAGCGTGAGATGCGCGCGGTCTGAGACGTGCAGCTTGTGCTCGGTGCGTACGCCTCTGCCCTCCAGCGCATCCAGCTCGGCGAACATCTGCTCCGGATCGAGCACCACGCCGTTGCCGACGACGCACACGGCGCCCTGGAGAATCCCCGACGGGATCTGGTGCAGGACGAACGACTTGCCTTCTCCCGTGTCGACCGTGTGTCCGGCATTGGCGCCGCCCTGATAGCGCACCACGAGATCGGCACGCTCGGCCAGGACGTCGACGATTTTGCCCTTGCCTTCATCACCCCATTGGGCGCCTACCACTACAACACACTGGGTCTTGGGTCCGAACACTCGAGATGTCCTCGCTGGCAACAAAAAGGGCCCCGGTGGGGGCCCGTGCACTGCACTATCCTCTGCGGGAAGCTATTGGACTCGTAGTACGCGCGCCAGCCCTGCGGCGACAATG